>CAZXTO010000342.1:0-4007 GCA_964643675.1 uncultured Planctomycetales bacterium | reverse complement strand
TGGCGGTCTTGCGCTTGGCAGCCTTCTTCTTGGCGGTCTTCTTCTTGGCGACCTTCTTCTTCGCGGTCTTGCGCTTGGCAGCCTTCTTCTTGGTCGTCTTCTTCTTGGCGACCTTCTTCTTCGCGACCTTGCGCTTGGCGACCTTCTTCTTGGCCGTCTTCTTCTTGGCGGTCTTCTTTTTCGCAACCTTGCGCTTGGCCGTTTTCTTCTTCGCAGCCTTGCGCTTCGGCGCCGCCTTGCGGGTAGCCTTCTTCTTAGCAGCCATTGTCACTCCGTGATTGGTGTCTGGATCCAGCCTCGGCGTAGACTCCATGGCCCGGAGTCATCACGCCGGGTTTACTGCGCCAATCGGCCGCTAAGAAAAGAAAATCGCCCGGAAAGCGCCAAAAATTTGGCGTCCGGGCGTTGCTCGGTCGAAGATCGTTCGCTATTCGGCGGCCTTGACGAAGGCGCGATTGCGCCCTCGAAGGGCCTTCACCAGCGGCACGGTCTGTTCACGACCGCCCATCTGCACGGTGATCTTGCCCGACTTGATGACCGAGGTGGCGAGCTTCATGCGCTTCACGGTCCCGTCCGGAAGGAGCACGCGCACCTTCTGGATGTTGGCCTTGAACTGGCGCTTGGTGTGGCCGGTGGTCTTGAGACCAACTCCGCCCTTCTTCTTGGGGAGACCGCGGCGAGCGATGCTCTTCCCGCTCTTGGTGCCCTTGCCGGTGACTTCGCAGCGTCGTGCCATGATTTTCTGCCCCTTCAGGCTGCTGAAAGGGCCGAACAGCTTACGAGAAGGTCCGATGCCCGTCAACCGGTAGCGGACCGGGCGGGCGCTTGACGCTCCGCCGGAGGAGCGGGAGAATACCGCCCCGAGCAAGGCAGCGGGAGAGTTCCGGGGCTCCCCCCCGGACACCGAAGGGGCAAGCGGCGCGACCGCGAAACTCTCAGGTTCCCAGGACCGCGGCCGGATGGGCCCCTGAATCCTCACGGAGACAGGTGGACCCGGCCCCACCACCATGTCCGCCTCGCCCGAGCTCCTCCCGACCCCCCTGACCTCCTGCCACCAGGAGGCCGGCGCCAAGCTGGTCCCCTTCGCGGGTTGGCAGATGCCCCTCGATTACGGCTCGATCCTGGAGGAATCCCGGGCCGTGCGGACCGCCGCCGGGGTCTTCGACGTCTCCCACATGGCCCGCTTCTGGTTCCGCGGGCCCGCCGCCGCCGCCGAGCTGGACCACGCCCTCGGCGCCCGCATGGAGGACCTCGAGGTCGGCAAGGCGCGCTACAGCCTGCTGTTGGCCGAGGACGCCGGCATCCTCGACGACCTGATCGTCTACCGCACCGGCGAGGAGGAGTTCTTCATGGTCGTGAACGCGGCCAATCGGCTGCGCGACCGGGAGACCCTCACCAGCCGCCTGCGCGAGACCCGCTTCGAGGACGCGACCGAGGACGGCGGCGGCATCCTGGCGCTGCAAGGGCCGAAGGCGCGGCGCATCCTGTCCGCCCTGGCCGGCCGCGACGACTTCTGCCCGGCCTTCCTCGACCTGGCCTGGCTGGAGCCCGAGGGCCTCGGGCGGCTGTTCGTCGCCCGCACCGGCTACACCGGCGAGCACGGCTACGAGCTCTTCGCCACCGCCGATCAGATCGAGGCCCTGTGGCGCCGGCTGCTCGAGCTCGGCGCCGCGCCGGTCGGCCTCGGCGCCCGTGACGTGCTGCGCCTGGAGGCGGCCCTGCCGCTCTACGGCCACGAGATCCACGAGGGCACCAACCCCTTCGAGGCCGGGCTGCGCTTCGGCGTGCGCGGCTGGAAGAGCCGCGACTTCGTCGGCGCCGAGGCGCTTCGCGCAGCCCCCGAGCCCGCCCGCGAGCTGATCGGCCTGTACGCCGAGAAGCGGGTGCCACGCGAGGGCTACCCGCTGCTCGCCGGCGGCCGCGAGGTCGGCGTCGTCTGCTCCGGCATCTGGTCGGCGACGCTCGACCGCCCGATCGCCACCGCCTACTGCGAGAAGGGCGTCGACGGCCCGCTGGCCGTGTCCGCGCGCGGCAAGGAGATGCCCGTCGAGCGCGCCGAACTGCCCTTCGTCCCCCATCGTTCCCGAGACTGATCCTCCCGCCATGCGTCCCGCAGACCGTTCCTACTCCGAATCCCACGAATGGGCCCAGCTCGACGGCGAGTTCGCCCTCGTCGGCATCACCGACTTCGCGATCGAGCAGCTCGGCGAGCTGGTCTACCTGGACCTGCCCGAGGCCGGCGGCGCCGTCAGCCGCGGCGAGGCCTTCGGCGAGGTCGAGTCGGTCAAGGCCGTCTCCGACCTGAACTCCCCCATCGACGGCGAGATCGTCGAGGTGAACTCCCCCTTGACCGACGAGCTCTCCCTGCTCCAGGACGACCCCTTCGCCGGCGGCTGGCTGCTGAAGGTCAAGGTCGCCGGCCCCGAGGCCCTCGACGGCCTGAACGACGCCGAGGCCTACGAGAAGCTGGTCGAAGCCGAGCACTAGCCGCCCGAGCGGCCCGCGCCCATGCCCTACATCCAGAACACCGACGCCGACCGCGCGGCGATGCTCGAAGCGATCGGGGTCTCCTCGGTCGACGAGCTGTTCCACGCCATCCCCGAGGACCTGCGGCTGCGGGAGGCGCTGCCGCTCGATCCCGGCCTGACCGAAGCCGAGCTGAGCGCCCGCCTGGCCGAGATGGCCTCCTGGAACCGGCCCGCCGCGAGCGGGCCGAACTTCCTCGGCGGCGGCTTCTACGACCACGGCTGGGCCGCGGCGGTCGACGAGCTGGCCGGCCGCAGCGAGTTCCTGACCGCCTACACGCCCTACCAGCCGGAGTGCTCGCAGGGCACGCTGCAGTGGATCTACGAGTTCCAGTCGATGATCGCGGAGCTGTGCGGCATGGAGACCGCCAACGCCTCGATGTACGACGGCGCCTCGGCCTGCGCCGAGGCCGCGCTGCTGGCGCTGGGCGCGACCCGGCGCAAGAAGGTGGTGGTCTCCGCCGGCCTGCACCCGCACAGCCGCGAGACCATGGCGACCTACCTGCGCTACCAGGGCGTGGAGCTGGTCGAGGCGCCGCTGAAGGGCGGCGTGACCGACTGGGAGGGCGTGGTCGACGGCGACACCGCCGCGGTCTTCGTCCAGCAGCCGAACTTCCTCGGCCTGGTCGAGCGCCTCGACCCGGTCCGGGCCGCCTGCGAGGAGCACGGCGCGCTGGCGGTGGCCTCGGTGTCGCCGGTGGCGATGGGGCTCCTGCGCTCGCCGGGCGCGGCCGGCTTCGACGTGGTGGTCGGCGAGGGCCAGGGCCTGGGCGTGCCGCTCGGCTACGGCGGCCCCCACTTCGGCTTCTTCGCCGCGCGCCAGAAGTTCGTGCGCAAGCTGCCCGGGCGGCTGGTCGGCACCTCGGTCGACCGCGAGGGCCGGCGCGCCTACACCCTGACCTTCCAGACCCGCGAGCAGCACATCCGGCGCGAGAAGGCGACCTCGAACATCTGCACCAACAACGCCCTGATGGCGCTGCGCGGCTGCATCCACATGGCGGCGCTGGGGCCGGCCGGACTCGAGGAGGTGGCCTGCGTCAGCCGCCAGCGCGCGCTCGAGCTGCGCGACGCGCTGTGCGCGCTGGACGCGGTCGAGGAGGCCTTCCCCGAGCAGGCCTTCTTCCAGGAGCTGCCGCTGCGGCTCGCCGGCGGCGACGCCGCGGTGCTGCGGCTGAAGCAGGCCGCCGCCCAGGCCGGCATCGCCGCGGTGCTGCCGATGAGCGCCTGGTACCCGGAGCTGGACGGGGTCTTCACCCTGGCCTGCACCGAACGAACCGCCCCGGAGGACGTCCGCCGCCTGGTCGACGTCGCCACCCAGACCTTCCAGATGGAGGTGGCGCTGTGAACCTCGCCCCCGTGCCCCTGCTGTTCGAGGACTCCCGCCCCGGCCGCCGCTGCATGCGCACCGCCGGCGCCGACCGCGCCCGCGCGATCGAGGGCCTGCCGGCCGAGGAGCTGCGCGAGGCCCCGCCGGCGCTGCCC
>CAZXTO010000341.1:0-4012 GCA_964643675.1 uncultured Planctomycetales bacterium | reverse complement strand
CAGCACCCCGCCCTCGCTGGGCAGCGGCGGCGGCGGCGGCGCGCCGGCCTCGGCGGCGGCGGCGAAGGCCCGGGCGTCGTAGAAACGCGCTACAGCCAAGGGCCGCTGGTCCTCGCTCACGGCCCGCAGCTCCCCGCTCAGCGCCGGCAGCTCGACCTCGAGCGTGTATTCGCGGCCGGCGGTGGCGGGGTCGAGTTCGAATACCGAGGGCTCCTGCAGCAAGTCGCGATCGGCCGAGAGCCCGAAGAGCCAATACCGGCCTGCCTCGGGTACGGCCAGCCGCACCAGGCCGGCGGCATCCGTCAGGCCGATGGCGCTCCAGCCGCCGTGATCGGCCGAACGGTGACCGACCAGGATGCCGGCGGCCGGGGAGCCGTTGGGGGTCTGGCATCGCACCAGGATCGAGGCGCCCGGGGCCCAGACCAATCGCTGCTCGCCGGTGGGAGGCGGCTCTCCGTCACCCCACTCCAAGCGCTGGGCGCAGCCGCCCTCGCGCACCACGAAGACCGAAGCCTTCTGCCCGTCGAACAGGGTCGGGTCCTCGACCCGCACCCGCCCCTGATCGCCGGTGGGTACCACGCGCCGCTCGCCGTCGTGGACCAGCCAGACCTCGCTCGTCCCCAGCGGGGTGCCGGCGGCGGTTTCGACCTGGATCGTGAAGCCCGGCCGCGCAGCGCCCTCCGGGGCCGGCAGATCGAGCCGCCGACGGCCCTGATCGGCCCCGCTGGCCGGCGCCGGCACCGGATCCCCGGCCGCCGGCTCCGTTCCCCCGTCCTCGACGCCGGCGCCAGCTTCCGCCGCTCCGGTCCGGTCCGCCTCGACCACCGGGGGCAGCTCCTCCGCCCCGGAAGGCGGTTGCAGGACCCGCCAAGCCACGAAGCCGGCCGCCAACACCACCGTCGCGACCGCGGTGAGACCGGCCAGACCACCCACCGCCGCCGGCGCCGGCAATCCGAAGGCCAGGCACAGCTGCGAGCGCCAGTCGGAGCCCATCCGGTCGCGCAGCATGCCCCGCAGGTCGCGCACGCCGCGACTGACCCGCTTGCGGGCCAGCTCCTGGCTGATCTCGAGCCGCTCCGCGATCTCGGCGTAGCCGCAGTTCTCGAGGTAGCGCATCGCCACCGCCTCGCGGTGGCTGGGGGAGATCCACGACACCCCGTCGAGCACCAGCCGGTGCATCTCGACCTTCTCGAGCACGGTCAGGGTCGGGTTGGTGAACTCCTCGGTCAGGTCCCCGGAAGCCGCCGTCTCCTGCAAGCGGCGCACGCGGTCCTGGTGCCGCCGGCGACCGCGCTGGAGGCTCAGGGCCTTGTGGTAGAGCACCCGCCCCAGCCAGGACTGCAGCAGGCGGCGGTCCTCGGGCGGATTCTCGATCGCCGCCCGATAGGTGTCCTGGACCAGGTCCTCGGCTTCGTCGTGATCGTGGACCAGCCGGTAGGCGAGTCCACGCAGCCACTTCCCGTGCCGAAGCAGATCTTCGACCGGGAAGGACTCGACCGGGGGTTCAGGCTTCACGGGCGGAGGGGGCAGCCGCGGGGCAGCCTGGTTCAGGAGCTGGTGGCGAGGATCAGGTCCTCGCAACCGTCGACCTGCGACCAGGTCTTCGGGTCGGTCGGCGTGGCGCGAGCACTGTGGTCGGTCCCCGGCACGAGCGGAGACTCCACGGTGGCGCTGCTGCCGGCAGCGACCTCGTGCGAGTTGGTCCAGCCCTCGTCCTCGTCGCAGGTCCAGGTACCGGTCAGGTTGCCGCCCTCGCAAGTCAGGGTGAAGCCCACGTGGCGGTCATCCGGATCCCCGGGGACGGTCAGCTTGCAGGGAAAGGGTTTCGAGATCGGAGGCACGAAGGTCATGACACCGCGGAGCGGAGACTGTGACAAGCAAGCGCCTTCGCCGGGGGGAAGCTGCTTCCCCTTCCCTCCGCTGGCGTTAGGCTCTTTCCCGCAGCATGGAAGCGCTCTGGATCGACCTGCCGGACCACCGCCTGCGCCTCTGGGACCACGGCGGCGAGGGGCGGCCGGTGCTGTTCCTGCACGGCTTCCTCGACACCGGCCGCAGCTTCGACACGGTCGCCGCCGCCCTGCCGCCGGCTTACCGCGCCCTATGCCTCGACTTCCGCGGCCACGGCGCCTCCGACCGGGTGCCGCGCTCCGCCAGCTACCACCAGCTCGACCACCTGAAGGACCTGCTGCAGACGGTGGACCAGCTCACCGAACGCGGCCTCGCCCCGGCCGCCCTGGCCGGCTACTCGATGGGCGGCATCATCGCCCTGCTGCTGGCGGGCACCCTGCCGGACCTGGTGGAACGCCTGCTGCTGGTCGAGAGCCTCGGCGCGCTGCCGGTCAGCCCCGAAGGCCAGGTCGACCGCCTCGGCCGCTCCCTGCGCCGGCTGCGCCAGCCTCCCCGCCCCTTCCGCCGCTTCCCGGACCCCGAAGCCGCCATCTCCCGCGTGCTCGAGAACAACCCCGGCTTGTCCCGCGCCGGCGCCGAGCGCATGGTGCGGCCGGTGCTGCGCGAACTCCCGGATGGCCGCTGGGAATTCCCCCTCGACGCCCGCCTGCGCGGCCCCAGCCCGGTCCGCTTCCCGGAGGCCTTCTGGCAGGCGCTGTGCCGCCAGGTGAGCGCCCGGGTCGAGCTGCTGGAGGGCGAGCACGGCCTGCTGCCCCAGTTCGACGGCACCGAGGCGCGCTTCGCCTGCTTCGCCGACGCCGCCAAGGAGCGGGTGCCGGGGGTCGGCCACCCGCTGCACGTGGACGCGCCCGATGCGGTGGTGGCCGGCCTCGCGCGGCTGTTCGCCGCCCGCCCCTGATCGCCCTCCCCCGCCGCGGCCTACCTCACCTGCAGCAGCGGCGTGAAGTAGCGGTAGTAGACCTCGAGGCTGAGCACGCACATCGCGGTGGTGTAGCTGCGATCGCGTTGGTCGTCGCCGGCGTAGCGGGCGTAGAGCGAGATCGGCCGCCAGGAGCCGTCGCCCTGCTGGCTGTCGAGCAGGCTGCGCTTCATGCGCTCGTTCCAAAACTCCCAGTCCTCGCCGCCGATGCGGAAGCTGGCCAGGGTGCCGTAGTACCAGAAGTAGAGGTTGCCGGTGGCCTGGTAGACGAAGGCGTCCTCGCCATCGAAGCGGAAGCCGTCCGGCGCGCGCTCGCGCAGGAAGCGGCGCGCGCGCCGGTAGAGCTCGTCGTCCATGTCCTCGCCGAGCAGGGAGGCGGCGAACAGGCCCGCCGGGGTCGAGGCCGGCAGGGTCGGGTACTGCGAGCGCAGCCGCGCCGGGTCGTGGCTGTAGCGCATCCAGCCCTGCTCGCGGTCGACCGAGTGGCGCAGGAAGCGCTGGGCCGCCTCGAAGGCGCGGTCGGGCACCTCGAGGCCGCCGATGCGCGCCGACTCCAGGGCCATCACCTGCCAGGAGGTCACCGAGACCCGCGGCCAGGTGTCGTTCTGCCACACCGCGCCGTCCGGGTAGTAGTAACCCCAGCCGCCGTCGCGGTCCGGGTTGCGCGAGCGCGCCTGCTTGCGCAGGATCCAGCGCACCGCCAGCTCCAGCGGCGGCTTCAGGCGCGGATCCTGGGTCAGGGCGTAGCACTCGGCGAGGGCGTAGGTGGCGATGCCGTGGCTGTAGGCGTTGGAGTCGCCGAAGTGGCCGGTGCTCGGGTCCTGCACCGCGAGCAGGAACTGGATCGCGCGCTCGGCCGTGCTGGAGTACTCGCTGCCCGACTGCTGGGTGTGGCCGGCGCCGAGGAAGGCCAGCAGGGAAAGCCCGGTCTTGCCGATCACCACGTGGCGGTACTTGTCGTGCTTGTCGGCCGAGCTGCCCCAGTAACCCTGCTCGCTCTGGATCCGAGCCAGGTAGGCCAGGCCCGCGGCCACCGCGGCCTCGGTCTCGACGCTGCCGCCGAACTCGCGCAGCGCGACCTCCTTCTCGGTGCCGAAGCGGTTCTTGTAAGGCGTGTGCTCGAGGCTGGCCGGCCCGCTGATCGCCGCCACCGGCGCCGGTTCGCCGACCTCGAGCGCCTCGAAG
>CAZXTO010000340.1:0-4035 GCA_964643675.1 uncultured Planctomycetales bacterium | reverse complement strand
AGGTCATCCGGCCCTTCAAGAAGAAGCCCGGCCAGGGCCAGGGCCAGGAGCGGCCGGCCGAGCCGCCGCCGTCGCAGAACGGAGGCCAGGGTTCCACCTCGCCCCCGTCCCAGCCGCCGACGGAGCCTCCGACCGAGCCGCCGCCCGCCGAGCCGCCCGGCGGCAACTCCGGTCCCCCGAGCGCGCCGCCTCCCCCGCCTCCGCCCACTGGCAGCAGCGGGGCCTTCGCCGAGCCCGGCGTGACCGCCATGTCCGTCCCGGCGCCGAGCCAGGTGCCCCAGGCCCGCTCCGGCGGAGACTGGTTCGACTGGACCGCGCCCACCCTGAGCTTCAGCGACGGCGCCACCAACCTGGCCAACATCTTCCGCGGCGGCCCCGCCGGCAACCACGGCTTCCTGACCGTGCGCGGCGAGGACTTCGTGTTCGAGGACGGCACGCCCTTCCGCATCTGGGGCACGAACCTCTCGCGCGGCGCGCCCGCCCCGACCAAGGAGGAGGCGCCCAAGATCGCCGCCCAGCTGGCCCGCTTGGGCTACAACGCGGTGCGCCTGCACCTGATCGACTCGCCGCAGCTGCTGTTCCAGAACACCGGGACGGTCACCAAGTTCAACACCAAGCTGCTCGACCGGATGGACTTCCTGCTCGCCGAACTGAAGAAGCGGGGAATCTACTACAACATCAACCTGTACGTCTGGCGGCGCTACAGCAAGAGCGACGGCGTGCCCTCCTCGGACCAGATCCCGAGCAAGGGGCGTTACGTGAACTACTTCCACCCCGACGTGGTGCGGGTCGAGAAGGAGTACACCCGCCGGCTGCTCACGCACCGCAATCCCTACACCGGCCTCACCTACGCCGAGGATCCGGGCCTGTGCATGATCGAGCTCTCGAACGAGAACTCGCTGTTCCCGGGCTGGGTGTCCGGCTACCTCGACGACGGCGCCCCGCGCGGCCGCGGCATCCCGGCGGTCTACCGGGAGTGGCTGGACAAGGACTTCAACCGCTGGCTGAAGACCCGCTACCGCAGCACGAGCGCGCTCAAGGCGGCCTGGAACCAGGGCGCGAGCAAGAACCGCACCGGCCTCACCAGCCAGGAGAGCCTCGAGAAGGGCACCGTCAAGCGAGTCCCGGGCAAGCAGTTCGGGAAGTTCACCCTGAAGCGCGTCGAGGACATGGCGCGCTACCTGTACCACCTCGAGACCGCCTACATCGACGACTACCGCGACTTCCTGCGCAAGGACCTGAAGGTCAAGGTCCCGATCCTGAACACCCAGAACTACGCCGGCCTGCCGGCGCTCGCCGCGCAGGCGCACGCCGACTGGGTCGACACCCACGCCTATTGGGACCACCCCCAATTCAAGGAGGCCAAGCGTTCGCAGCCCTTGATGAAGGTGCACCTGAAGTCCTGGGTCCAGAACCCCGTGATCGAGGACAAGCCCGGGCCCGGCGGCCACGTCAGCCTGCTCACGGAGACCACCATGTCGCGCATCGCCGGCAAGCCCTACACCATCACCGAGTGGTCGCCGTCGAAGGCCAATCCCTTCGTCTATGAGGTGCCGCAGGTGTTCGGGGCCTACAACGCCTTCCACGACGTGAACGGCCTGTTCTGCTTCACCTACGCCAGCGAACCGACCAACTTCAAGAACGAGCCGATGAGCCACCACCTGCAGTGGTCCAACGTGCAGCCCTACCTGCTGATCAACGCGGTGGCCGCGCTGGCGTGGCGACGCGGAGACATCACTCCCGCCGAGGAGCGGATCGAATTGCACTACAGCGACGCCGAGATCTTCGACGTCACCCGGGCGGCCGACCGGAGCTTCTTCTGGTGGGGCAAGAAGGTGCCGTCCTGGGCGCCCTTCCAGACGCCGATCGCGCGGGTGCTGAACAGCAAGGGCAGGGACTCCGGCCCGCTCAAGATCCTGCAGGGCGCGAACACCAAGCACTACCGCTCCTCGACCGGTGAGTTGGTGTGGGACGCGCGCAAGGCCGGCACCGCCCACGTGCTGATCGACACCCCGCGCTACCAGGGCGTGGTCGGGAGCCTCCAGCAGGCGGCCAGCGCGGCCAACGTCTCGGTCCGCGGTCAGGACAGCGCGGCCGTCACCGTGATCAGCCTCGACAACGAGCCGCTGTCCCGGACCCGGCGTGCCCTGCTGACCACCGTGGCGCAGTTCCGCAATTCCGGCGAGAAGGTGACCCGCTCCGGGGAATACCAGGAGTGGACCCAGGGCAAGCCGCCGGTGCAGATCAAGGCCATCGACGCCACCGTCGAGTTGAAGGGCTGGAGCCAGGCCAGCAAGCTCACCTGTTACGCGCTCGACGCCAAGGGCGCGCGGGTGGCCAAGGTGCCCGTCCAGGCCAAGGGCAAGGACGCCAGCCTGGCGCTCAAGCGCTTCCCGTACGCCTGGTACGAGCTGGTGGCGGAATAGACCCGACCCGGCCAGAACGGAGAACAGGCCGCCGGGCGGACCCGGCGGCCTGTCTTGTCTTGGTACCCCCCGCAGGGCTTGAACCTGCGACCCAAGGATTAAGAATCCTTTGCTCTGCCAACTGAGCTAGGGGGGCTTGTGAGGGCGAAGAATATAGCGCAAGATCCGCCGGAAAACCAGCCCCGCGCGAGGAGCTTGGTCTTGGCGGCCCGCGCCTCGGCCGCTACACTCTCCGTCCCTGAACGCGTGGTGGGTATAGCTCAGTTGGTTAGAGCACCAGATTGTGGTTCTGGGGGTCGGGGGTTCGAATCCCCTTACCCACCCCAATCACCCGCGAGAGTGGCGGAATTGGCAGACGCGCAAGGTTTAGGTCCTTGTAGGGAAACCTGTGGGGGTTCGAGTCCCCCCTCTCGCACTCCCCTCTCCCAGGAGCCATGGCCGGACCGGAAACGCGCTACGCCCGCCAGGAACGGCTCCCGGTCATCGGCGAGGAAGGCCAGCGCCGACTGCGTGACTCCTGCGCCGCCCTGGTCGGCCTCGGAGCCCTCGGCTGCGTCTCCGCCGACCTGCTGGCCCGGGCCGGCGTCGGCCGGTTGATCCTGATCGACCGCGACGTCGTCGAGTGGTCGAACCTGCAGCGCCAGTCGCTCTACACCGAGGCCGACGCCGAGGCCTGCCGGCTCAAGGCCGAGGCCGCCGCCGAGCGCCTCGCCGCCGTCAACGGCGAGGTCGAGCTGGTGTTGCGCCCGGCCGATCTGGGTGCCCACAACCTGCCTTCCCTGCTCGAGGGCGCTGAGCTGGTGGTCGACGGCACCGACAACTTCCAGACCCGTTACCTGCTCAACGACTGGGCGGTGCGCGATCGGCACCCCTTCGTCTACGCCGGGGTGGTCGGCACCTACGGCATGGCCGGCGCGATCCTGCCCGGCGGCCCCTGCCTGCGCTGCACCTGGCCAGAGCCGCCCGCCGCGGCCGACGCCCCGACCTGCCGCTCGGCCGGCGTGCTCGGCCCGGCGGTGGCGGCGGTCGCCTCCCTGGCCAGCGCCGAAGCCCTCAAGATCCTTTCCGGCCATCCCGAGGCAGCCTTCCCCGGTTACCGCTACCTCGACCTGTGGAGCGGCGAGCAGCAGGCCCTGCGCGCCTCCACCGATCCGGCCTGCCCGACCTGCGGCGCGGCGGACTTCCCGTGGCTGAACGGCGCGCGCGGCGCCCGCCCGGCCGAGGTCCTGTGCGGCGGCGGCGCGGTCCAGGTACCCGCCAGCGGCGCCCCGGTGGCGCTCGAAGCCATCGCCGGCAAGCTCGAGGGCTCGGTGGCCGAGCTGCGCTGCACCCCCCACACCCTTCGTTTCCGCTTCGAGGAGCTCGACGTGCTGCTGTTCGCCGACGGCCACGCGCTCGTCCGCGGCACCGAGGACGCTGCCCGCGCCCGCAGCGTGGTCGCGCGCAGCGTCGGCGCCTGAGGCGCGGCCGTATCCTGCAGCGGTGGCCGAGCTGCTGAACTGGAACCGCGCCGCCAGCTGCGGCGAAGTCTCGCCGCAGGTGGAGCGAGCCCTGCTCGACGGCCTGCGGGCCGGCACGCCGGGACGCGGGGTCGCCGACGGCGGCGCCG
>CAZXTO010000339.1:0-4042 GCA_964643675.1 uncultured Planctomycetales bacterium | reverse complement strand
ACGCCATCCGCTCGGTGGCGCTCGTGCTCGGCAAGCTGGCCGAGGCCGTGGTCGAGGGCAAGCGCCTGCGCGAGGAGCGCGGCGTCAAGGCCCCCGAGCGCGAGGACCTGCAAGCCGCCGGCGCTCCGGTGCCGCGCCCGCGCGGCGGCGGCCGTCGTCGCCCGCAGCGCCAGTTCCCGGGCGGTCTCAACCGCCAGGTCGAGATCATGAAGGCGGTCGACGAGAAGAAGGCCGCCGCCGAGTCCGCGCCGGCCGCTCCCGATGCGCCCGACGCCGCCCCCGAGGCTCCGGCTGCGCCGGAGGCCCCCTCCAGCGACGCTCCCGCCGGCGACGGCGAGCCGAGCTGACCCCCTTCCTCTCTTCGCCCTCCCGCTCGTAGACCGCGCCAACCGCGCCCGAGATCCGCACGAAAGATGACCACCATCAGCGCCAAAGCTGTTGCCGAACTGCGCGCCAAGTCGGGCGCCGGAATGATGGACTGCAAGAAGGCCCTCGTCGAGACCGACGGGGACGAGGCCAAGGCCATGGAGCTGCTGCGCGCCAAGGGCCTCAAGTCCGCCGACAAGAAGGCCGAGCGCACCACCGGTGACGGCCGCGTCCACGCCTACATCCACCACAACCAGAAGGTGGGGGTGCTGGTCGAGGTCGCCTGCGAGACTGACTTCGTCGCCCGCGGCGACGCCTTCACCCAGCTGCTCAACGACCTCTGCATGCACATCGCCGCCTCCCGCCCGACCCCGGTCGCGGTGCTCGAGGGCGACGTGCCGGCCGAGCTGGTCGAAGAGGAGAAGCGCCAGCTGATGCAGTCCGAAGACCTGCAGGGCAAGCCCGACGAGATCAAGGAGAAGATCGTCGGCGGCCGCATCAAGAAGTTCGTGGCCGAGCGGGCCCTGTACAGCCAGGAGTTCGTCAAGGACCCGAGCGTCACGGTCGAGGAGCTGGTCAAGAAGGTGATCGCCAACGTCGGCGAGAACATGAAGGTCAACCGCTTCTCCCGCTTCGAGCTGGGCGCCTGAGCCCGGCCGAGCGCGCGCTGATGGAACCTCGCTACCGGCGGCTGCTGCTGAAGGTCAGCGGTGAGGGTTTCGCCAAGCAGGGGGAGACCGGCCTCGACGTCGAGCGGGTCCGCGTGCTGGCGGAGCAGCTCAAGAGCCTGGCCGCTGCCGGCGTGCAGGTCGCCTGCGTGATCGGCGGCGGCAACATCCTGCGCGGGGCGCAGTCGGCCGAGCTCGGCATCGACCGCGCCACCGGCGACGACATGGGCCTGCTGGCGACGGTCATCAACGGCCTCGCCCTGTGTGACGCCCTCGAGGCCCACGGCGTCCCGACCCGGGTGCTGTCGGCGATCGAGGTCAACAAGGTCTGCGAGCCCTTCATCCGCCGCCGCGCCATCCGCCACCTGGAGAAGGGGCGGGTGGTGGTGCTGGCGGGCGGCCTCGGCAGCCCCTACTTCACCACCGACACCGCCGCCGCCCAGCGCGCGGTCGAGCTCGACTGTGACGTGCTGATGAAGGCCACCATGGTCGACGGCGTCTACGACGCCGACCCGCGCACCCACCCGGACGCCGAGCTGCTGCCCGACCTCAGCTTCGCTGAGGTGCTGCAGCGCAAGCTGCGCGTCATGGACCAGACCGCCTTCGCTCTCTGCCAGGAGAACGATCTGCCGCTGGTCGTGTTGAACATGGAGGCCTCCGACGGCGTGGTACGCGCCGCCCACGGAGAGAACGTCGGCACCCTGATCCACAACTGAACATGGCGAGACCCATCCAGCCTTTCCTCGACGACGCCCGCTCCCGCATGCTCAAGTCGGTCGAGCACTTCCAGGGCGAGACCCGCGGCCTGCGCACCGGCCGCGCCAACACCGGCCTGGTCGACAATATCCGGGTCGACTACTACGGCTCCAAGACCCCGCTCAGCCAGCTGGCGACGGTGTCGGTCCCGGACGCCCGCTCGCTGGTGGTGAAGCCCTTCGACGCCAGCTCCCTGAAGGACATCGAGCGCGCCATCCTGGCCTCCGACCTGGGCTTCAACCCCTCGCTGGAGGGCAAGATGGTCCGGATCTCGATCCCGCCGCTGTCGCAGGAGCAGCGCCAGAAGCTGGCCGCCCGGGTCAAGACCCTGGCCGAGGACGCCCGCGTCAGCATGCGCAACGTGCGCCGCGACGTGCTCAAGGAGGTCGAGGCCGCCTCGCGCGACAAGGGGCGCGACGTGGTGGTGACCGAGGACGACCTGCGCGAGGCCAAGGACTCGATCCAGGACCTGCTCAAGGAGCACGAGAAGAAGGTCGAGGATGCGATGGCCTCCAAGACCAAGGAGATCCTCGAGGTCTGAGCCGCGGAGCGCAGCGCGCTCCACGGGGGCATAACTCAGTTGGCAGAGTAGTTGGCTTTTAACCAATAAGTCCCAGGTTCGAGCCCTGGTGCCCTCACCAAACGACCCGCGGCCCCGGCCGCGGGTCTTCTCGTTCTAGACCCGACTCCCCTGCACCGCGCCGCGGTCGCGCAGGGCCTGCTCGATCAGGCCGTGGACCTTGGCCCGGCTCGGCCAGCCGGTCGGCGCCAGGTAGTGCTCAGGCGGGTTCTCGGCCACCAGGCGGTGGACCTCGATCTCGGCCGGAAGGCGCTCGAGGGCGTCGGCCACCATGCTGATGTAGGTCTCGGGGCTCAGCAGCTCGACCTCGCCGTTCCGCCACAGGTGCTCGAGCTTGGTCCGCCGCAGCACCATCAGCTGGTGAAACTTGATCCCGGCGACGCCGGCCGCGCGCGCCTCCGCGACCTGCCGCAGCAGGCCGTCCGGCCGCTCCCCGGGCAGGCCGGCGATGGTGTGCGCGACCACCCGCAGGCCGTGCTCGGCGGCCAGCGCGCAGGCGCGCTGGAAGTTCTCGAGCCGGTCGTGGCGGCCGATGATCTCCTGCACCTGGTCATCCGCGGTCTCCAGGCCGAGCTCGACCCAGACCTCGCGGAAGCGGCCGCGGTAGCTCGCCAGGAGCGCCGCCGCGGCCGGCCCGAAGCAGTCCGGCCGGGTGCCGACCGAGACGATCGGGGCGGTCTCGGCGTGGCCGGCGAGGTACTCCAAGGCCTCGGCCAGCGGCACCAGGTCCGGGTAGGTGTTGGAGTAGGACTGCAGGTAGGCGATCGCGGCCGGCCCCTCCGGCTGCGAGCGCCGCACCCGGGCCAGCTCGCGCTGCCACTGCTCGGCCAGGCCCTGGCGATCGCGGGCGGCGCCGGTGCCGCTGCCGCTCAGGTCGCAGTAGATGCAGCCGCCGTAGCCGCTGACGCCGTCGCGGTTGGGACAGCTCAAGCCGAGGTCGAGCATGACCCGCCGCAGCCGCCGGCCGTAGCGCGCCTTCAAGGCGCGGCCGAGGGTGTTCACCGGTGCGTCCGCCGCTAGCATGGTCCGCTCGATTCTACCGATGACCAACGTCCAGCCCGTTCCGGTCGTCGTCGGCACCGCCGGCCACATCGACCATGGCAAGAGCGCCCTGATCCAGGCGCTCACCGGCACCCATCCCGACCGCTGGGACGAGGAGAAGAAGCGGGGCATCACCCTCGACCTCGGCTACGCCCAGATGGCCTGGCCGGACGGCCTCGAGGTCGGCTTCGTCGACGTCCCCGGCCACGAGCGGCTGGTGCGCAAGATGGTCGCCGGCGCCACCGGCATGGGCGCGGCGATGCTGGTCGTGGCCTGCGACGACGGTGTCATGCCGCAGACCCGCGAGCACTTCGAGGTCCTGCGCATGCTCGGGGTCGACCACGGCCTGCTGGTGCTCAGCAAGTGCGAGCTGGCCGACGAGGAGACGCGCGAGTTCATCCGCGCCGACGCCGAGGAGCTGGTCGCCGGCAGCTCCTGGGAGGGGCACCCGATGCTGTTCGTGAGCGCTCACCAGGGTGAGGGGCTCGAGGAGCTGCGGGTCGCCCTGCGCGAGGTGGCGCTGGCCGCGCGCCGCGAAGGGGATGGTCACCGCGCCTTCCGCATGCCGGTGCAGCGGGCCTTCGCCCTGCACGGGGCCGGCACCGTGGTGACCGGCGTGTGCGCCGCCGGG
>CAZXTO010000338.1:0-4043 GCA_964643675.1 uncultured Planctomycetales bacterium | reverse complement strand
CAACGCTGGCTCAACCACGGCACCGAGACCAGCCGCTCCAGCGCCCGGCCGGCCAGCGGCCCCGCCAGGCAGCGGCCGCTCATGCGGTCCCACAGGCTCCCGGTCAGCACGTCGCGCATCTGCGGGCGCGCGGCCTCGGGATCGATCACGGCCTCGAACACCAGGGTCACCTCGCCGCCCGGCCCGGGCAGCCGCGGCCGGAAGGCGGCGCTGCTCGAGTGCTCGGGGTCGAAGACCACCAGCCGCGGGTCCTCGCCGGCGAAGTCGTGGTCGTTCAGCACCGGCACCCGCACCAGGGTGTCGAAGTCGTAGAGCACGACGTCGGTGCCCTGGCCGACGCTGAGGCCGTACAAGCTCAGCTCGCGCGTCAGGCGGAAGTCCCCCATGAAGCCGCGGGCCTTCTCCCCGAGCAGCACCTCGGTGTCGGGATAGCGCTCGCGCCAATCACCCCACGGCACCACCTCGACCGGCAGGAAGTCGAGCTGCTCGCCCTGGAGCTCGCCCTTCAACGCGCGGCCGGTCACGTGCAGCCACAGCGACTCGGTCTGGCGGTCGTACATCATGAAGGAGTTGCGATAGAGCACGCCTTCGTGGCCGAAGTCGAGGACCCGCTCTCCCAAGGTCCGGCCATACACGATGGCCGTCTGGCACAGCGGTCACCAGCTGACCGCCACCGGCACCCCGCCGACGGTGTCGTTGGCGAGCTCGTGGCGCCCCATCACCGCGACCGGGTAGGCGCGCGCGGCGCCGTTGATGGTGAAGCCGATGACCGGCTCCTCGGGTTCGAGGGCCTCGTCGCCGGCGGCGGCGCTCGCCATGGCCGGGTGGTCCAGGACCGGGAAGTAGTCCCGCTCGACCACCTGGCGGGCGTGGGCGTCGTAATCAGCTTCGCTGAACACCTCCTGGGCGCCGAGCGGAGCGGCGGCCAGGAGCAGCAGGAACGGGAGGGCGGCGCAACGCATGCTGCCACCTTCGCGCCGCGGCCGGATTCGTTACGGGCTTTCTTCCAGGAAGGCGCGCAGGGCCGACACCGGGCGGGCGAAGCTGGGGCCGTCGGGCTGGTCGACCAGGCGGCCGGTGACGAGGCCGACCAGGTGGCCGCGGGCGTCCAGCAGGGGGCCGCCGGAGCTGCCGGGGTAGATCTCGACGTCGCACTTGAGGAAGCTGAGCTCGGCCTCCTCGCCGGCCTCGACGGCGCCCAGCGAGAGCCCGTGGTCGACCCGCCAGCCCTCCTCGCGCGGATAGCCGATCACGGTCAGGAAGTCGCCGGCGGGCGGGGTGACGGCGGCCAGGGGAATCGGCCGCCACAAGATCCAGGGGCCGTCAGCCTGCAGCAGGGCCAGGTCCTCGTCGGGGTCCTGGCGCAGCAGCCGCGCCGGCACCAGCTCGCCCTCGTGGGTCTCCACCAGCATGGTGGAGTGGCCGCGCACGACGTGGGCGTTGGTCAGGATGGAACCGCGGGGGTCGACCACGGTGCCGGTGCCCGAGCCGAGCGGGGTGCGCACCCGCACCACCGAGGCGCGGCGGTCGCGGCCGGCCTCGCACAACCGGCAGCTGCCGTCGGGGTGCTCGAGGGGCGGCACCACCCGTTCCGGCGGCACGCAGGCCGAGGCGGCCAGGGCCAGCGGGACGGCGAGGAGGAGGCGGCGGCGGACGATCACGACTCGAGCACCAGCGCCGAGTCCGGCGCGAAGCCAGGATAGACTCGTCCTACGAGACGCCATGGCTTGGATCCGCCAGATTCCCGACGACGAGGCCGAGGGCCTGCTCCAGAAGATCTACGCCGACGCGGTCAAGCGCGCCGGCCGGGTGTGGAACGTGGTCCGCATCATGGGCCAGAATCCGCGCCAGCTGCGGGCCTCGATGGGGCTCTACACCTCGGTGATGCAGGCCGACTCCTGCCTCGAGCCGCGCCTGCGGGAGACCCTGGCGGTGGTGGTAAGCCGCGCCAACGGCTGCCACTACTGAGTGACGGCGCACGCGTACGACCTCCGTGTCGAGGTCGGGGAAGCGGAGCTGGCGGCGCACCTGGTCGAGCGCGGCTGGATGGACGCGCCCTTGAGCGACGCCGAGCGGGCCGCCTGCGCCTACGCCGAGAAGCTCACCCGCGCGCCCGAGCGCATGAGCGAACGCGACGTGGCGGCGCTGCGCGAGGCCGGCTGGGACGACCGCGCGGTCAGCGACGTCTGCCAGGTGGTAGCCTACTTCAACTACATCAACCGCATCGCCGACGGGCTCGGCATCGACCCGGAGGAGGGGCTGGCGTGAGGCCGGTGCTGCACGTCTTCGCCCGCTGGTGGGCGGAGGGCCCGGTGAAGACCCGCTTGGCGGCCGACGTCGGGCAGGAGCGAGCGCGCGAGATCTACCGGCGGCTGGCGGAGCACTGCTGGGCCGGGTACGAGGACCCGGAGTGGCAGCGCTGGCTGTGGGTGGAGCCGCTGGAGCGGGTGGAGCACTGCCGCGCTTGGCTGAGCGGCGCCGACCGCGTGATCGGGCAGGCGCCGGGCGACCTCGGCGCGCGCATGCTGGCCGCCCTCGAGGCCTCGAGCGAGGCCGGCGCGCCGTGGGCGGCGGTGGTCGGCACCGACGCGCCTGAGCTGGACGCGGCGCGGATCCGGGAGGCGGGCTCATCCGTGGCCACCCCTGCCGACGGCACAGGAGCCGGGGCCGACGTCGCCATCATCCCCGCCCACGACGGCGGCTACGCGCTGCTGGCGGCGCGGGCACCGCACGCGGCGCTATTCCTGGACATGGAGTGGAGTCATGCCGGTGTCACCGCCGCGACCACCATCCGAGCCGCTGACGCCGGCTTGCGCCTCGTCACCCTGGCAGCCGTCCAGGACATCGACTCCGCCGCAGACCTGAAGGGATTCCAGCCGACCTAATCGCCGTCCTTCCACCGCCGCAGCACCCGCGCGAAGACCTCGTCGAAGTCCTGGGGCAGGTCCTCCGGCTGGGGCTGGCCGGTCAGCTCGTGGACCTTGCGGAACTGCTCCAGGTAGACCCGGCACCGGGCGCACATCATCAGGTGGCCGCGCAGCCACATCCGGTCCATCAGGCCCAGCTCGCCGTCGAGGTAGTCGCTCAGCACCCGGTAGGACGCCCGGCACTGCATCAAGATGCGCGGGTTCACGCCGCCTCCCCCGCGTGCTGGTCGGTGCAGCGGCGGACCGAGGCCCGCGCCCGGTGCAGGATCTGGCGCAGGTTGGCCTCGCTCAGCTCGAGCAGCTGGGCGGCCTCGCGGGTGGACATGCCCTCCACCGCCCGCAGCACCAGCACCTCGCGCTGGTTGTGCGGAAGCTCCTCCATGCAGCGTCGGACGATCTCCACCAATTCCGCCTTCTCGTCCCAGGGCTGAAAGGTGACATCTTCTTTCCAGCCGCCGCCGGCCTGGAAGCGGGCCTCCTCCGGGTCAGCGCTGCTGACCACGAATTCCCGGCCGCGCTTGCGGTGGGCGTCGGTGATCTTGTGGCGCAGGATGCCAAAGACCCAGGAGCGCAGGGCGACGCGGCCGTCGTAGCGCTCGATCGAGCGGAGCACGCCCAGCATGGCCTCCTGCAGGGTGTCCTCGGCCAAGGCCGGGTCGCCGAGCATCTTGCGGGCGTAGCCGTACATCTCGCCGCTGAGGCGGCGGAAGAAGTCGGCGGCGGCGGCCTCGTCCCCTCCGGCGATGCGGCGAGCGAGGTCGAGGTCGGGGCGGAAGTCGGACATGGAGGCGCAGGATCCGCAGGGGGCGCACCAAGATAACGAACAGCGCCGCGTGGATGGACGCGCGGCGGCGGCCCCTGGCCTCAGCCGCCGGCCCGGGTCCAGCGGGCGCGGCCGGCGCCCTTCTCGTCGAGCAGCTCCTCGAAGCGCGGCGCGTCGGCCAGCACCAGCTCCAGCCGGCCTTCCCAGCCGTCGTTGGTATAGGCGCCGTCGAAGCGGCAGGAGGGGCACAGGGCTTCGATCTCGTTGCGCAGGCCGAGCAGGTCGAAGGGAAGCCGGAGCCAGTACTCGGTCGTCGCGGCGACGGTCAGCCGGCCGGCGGCCTCGGCGGCGCG
>CAZXTO010000337.1:0-4045 GCA_964643675.1 uncultured Planctomycetales bacterium | reverse complement strand
GCTTCGGCCGCCTCGCGGGCGGCCTCCGCGCCGGCGCCCTCGTCTTCGTCCTCGTGGGCGTCGTCGCCGCCCGCGGCCGCGGGCACCAGCGCCCCGCGCAGCAAGGAAGCGAAGCTCAGCCGCGCTTCGGGCGGGCCCACCACCACCTCCAGGCCGCGGGCGGCGCGGGTCAGCGCCACGTAGAGCACGCACATCGCCTCCTCGAAGTCACGCGCCCGGGTCTCCCGGCCGAGCTCGGCGAGGGTGGGCGAAGCGGCCTCCAGCTCCTTCCGCAGGGGGCGCGAGACCGCCGCCAGCGGC
Organism: uncultured Planctomycetales bacterium; assembly: GCA_964643675.1. Lineage (GTDB taxonomy): Bacteria > Planctomycetota > UBA1135 > UBA1135 > UBA1135 > J029. Next base: position 3,745 of record CAZXTO010000337.1, on the reverse strand, counting down.
CGATAGGGATCCGGCCGCGAGCGCAGCAAGTCCGGCGAGCGGCCGCCCAGCTGGGCGTCGAGCTCGGCCAGGATCACGGTGTCGAACTCCAGCCCCTTGGCGGCGTGGACCGTCATGACCTTGACCGGCGCCGCGCTGGGGTCCTCGACCGGCAGCTCGCGGATCGCGCGCACGAAGTCGGACGGGCGCAGGGTGGCGCGGCGATCCCAGGTATGGCCGCGTTCGACCAGCTGGCCGAAGCGGCGGCGGTCCCAGGCGTCGGCCTCGGCGAAGTCCTCCTGCCAGCCCTCCAGGGTCGGCCCATAACCCTGCTCCATGAGCTGCAGGCGCAGCGCGCGCGCCGCTTCGGCGCCGTCGTGCCGCTCGCGCAGCGGCGAGTGGGCGACGTGGAAGGCGGCGGCGCGGTCGCCGGGGTGATCCGCCAGCCACAGCAGCGACAAGGCGGCCAGCACCGCCGCCGAATCGGTCAGCGGGTTGCCGCCCTCGCCGCTGGCGCGCACCCCGAGGCGCTGCAGCTCGAACAGGAGCTGCGGCATCGGCTTGCGGGTGCGGAGCAGGATCGCCACCGAACCGGAGCCGGCCTCGACCGCGGCGGCGGCGCGCTCGGCCGCGAGTCGCAAGGTGAGCGGAGCCTGCTCCTCACCCTCGTCGGCCGCCGGCGCCTGCAGCAGCACCGCGCGACCGGGCAGCGTCCGCGCCGCCTCGTGCGGGTGGAAGCTGCGCTGCCAGGCGGCGGCGGCGGCGCGCGCCTCGGCCCGCTTCGGGTCCTGCAAGGCCGGGTTGTCGGACAGCGCGGCGAAGACGCGGTTGACGGTGTCGAGCACCACCGGCGAGGAGCGGTAGCTGCGCTCCAAGCTCTCGACCTCGAGCTGCGGGTAGCGCTCCGGCATCCGCGCCAGCAGCCGCGGCTCGCCGCTGCGCCAGCCGTAGATCGACTGCTTCAGGTCGCCGACGCAGAAGAAGCTGCGCTCGCCGGCCTCGGCCTCGAGCACCGCGCGCGCCAGGGGCTCCAGCACCTGCCACTGGGTCACCGAGGTGTCCTGGAACTCGTCCAACAGCAGGTGGTCGATCCCGCCGCCGAGCCGGAAGGCGAAGCCGTCGCCCTCGAAGCCGCGGCGCAGCAGGGCGCGCGGCACGTCCTCGAAGCGGAAGCCGCCCCGGCGGCGCTTGAGGCGGCCGAAGGCGCGATCGAACTGCTGCAGCAGCCGCAGGGTGGCGCGGTTCTTGGCGGCAAGCTCGCCCAGCAGGTGGTGACAGGCGTGGTCGAGCAGGACGCGGCCGGCGGCGGCGATCTCCTCCGGGATCTCGTGCCGCGAGAAGCGCGTCTCGCCGGCGAGCAGCTTCGGGCCGAGCCCCGACTTCAACTGCGCGCTCCAGGCCTCTTCCTCGTGGCGCGTCTGCAGGGACTCCACCGCCTTGCGCCACGGCTTGCTGACCTGGCCCTTCTGGGTGCGCGGCAGCTCGGCCTCCTCGAGGCGCTCGATCGCCGCCGCGGTGTCCTGCTCCGACGGCAGCGGCGGCGGCTGGACCTGCTCCCAGGCGTCCTCGGCGCTGTCCAGCAAGGTGTCGTAGGTCCGCCGCAGGAGGTTCAGGCTCTCGCGGTGGACCGAGCGCTTGGCGCCGCCTTGCTGGAGCTCGCGCAGCAGCTCGATCAGGCCGGCGGGCTCGGCCCGGTCGAGGACCTCGACCAGGGCCTCGGCGCGCAGCTCCTCGTCCTCCAGCTCGTCGATCAAGCGCCAGTCCGGCGGCAGGCCGAGCTCGAGGTCGAAGACCATCGCCAGGCGCAGGAAGAAGCTGTCCAGGGTGCGGACCTGGAAGCGGTCGAGCTGCATCACCGAGTTCCGCAGCAGCGCGGCGGCATCGGCCGGAGCGAGCGCGGCGTCGAGGCCGGCCTCGGCGTTGAGGGTGCGCAGCTCGTCGCCGCCTTCGGCGGCGGTGGCCAGGCGGGCCAGCACCCGGTCGAGGATCTCGCCGGCCGCCTTGCGGGTGAAGGTGGTGGCGAGCACGCGCTCGGGGGCGGCGCCGCGCGCCAGCAGGCACAGGAAGCGATTGGCCAGCTGGTAGGTCTTGCCGGTGCCGGCCGAGGCCAGGAAGACGCGGCGGGGGAGCGGCTTCACGCGGGCTCCTCCGCGGCTCCGACCAGGCCGTGGCCGGCGATCGCGGCCAGGATCGGGTCGGCCGGCGGGCGCTCGCCGAGCTCGAACAGCTGGCCGGCCCGGATCGACCGCACCACCTCGCGGGCGACCTCCCAGGCCTCGGCGAGCTGGTCGGCGTCCCAGTCCGCGAGCAGCAGGGTCTCGGGTTCGGGCGCGGCCGGCAGGGCCAGGTAGCCGAGCGCGAAGTCCTCCGGCGCGAGCTCCTCGGGCAGCTCGAGCGCGGGGGCGAGCAGGGCATAGAGCGGCAGCTGGAGGTCGGTCCAGCGGTCCCGCTTGCGGTGGCTGCGCTGCGGCGATTCGACCGCGTCGCCGGTCTTGTAGTCGAGCAGCCGCCAGCCCCGGCTGGGGTGGCGGTCGATGCGGTCGATCTGGCCGCGCAGCTCGACCGGCGCGCCGTCGACCTCGAGGATCGGGGCCCGTTCGGGCGCGGCCTCGACCCGCCAGATGCGCCAGCCGTCCTTGGAGCTGCGGGCCTGCCAGGCGGCGAAGCGGCGCAGCCGGAAACGGAGCTGCTCGAGCTGCAGGCGTACGGCGGGAAGCGGCTGCTCGCCGAAGCGGGCGGCGGCGCGGGCGTCGAGCTCGGACAGCAGGAAGGCGCGGATCTCGGCCTCGTCCTCGGCGTGGCGGCAGGGTCCGAGGCCGAAGGCCTCGAGCACGGCGTGGGCCAGGGTGCCGAAGCCGAGCGGGTCGAGTTCGCGCAACCGGTCCTCGCTGCTGCGCAGGCGCAGCACCCGCTCGAGGTAGTAGGTGTAGGGGGACTGGAGCCAGGCGCGGAAGTCGGTGACCCGGATCGACTCCAGGGCCGGCAGCGGATCTCGCCGCGGACGGGGCGGCGGCGGCGTGGCGGCGCCGACCTCGGCCGGCGGCGCGCCGAGCTCGGCGAATCCCCGCTGCACCCGGGCCGGCAGCTCGTGGTCCTCGCAGGCGAAGGCGAGGCGGCTGGGCAGCCACGGGTCCTGCTCGGTGCTGCGGCGGCCGCTGATCAGGACCAGGCGTTGCTTCGAGCGCAGCATCGAGCACAGGGCGACGGCGTCGCGCGCCAGGCGCAGCGCGTCGTCGGGCAGGCCCAGGCTTTGGCGCAGGCTCTCGGGCAGGAAGGGGTCGCCGGCGACGGTCTCGGGCCCGGCGCCTTCCTGGAAGCCGGTCAGGACCAAGGCCGGGGCGTCGTCGAGCGCGAGCTCGAGCCAGCCGAGCAGCTCGACCGCCTGCTCGTCGGTCGGCTGCGGCAGGGCGGCTGGGGCCAGTTCGCGCAGCAGCAGGCGCAGGGCGGCGGGGGCGCTCAGCGGCGCGTCGGCGACGAGCGCCGCGGGGAGTCCTCGCCACTCGCGGAGGGCTTCGGCGATGCGCTCCAGGGCGCCGGTCAGTTGGCGGTCGCCGGGGTGGTCCGGGCGCAGCAGGCGGTCTCCGTACACCCGGTCGAGCAGGGCGGCGACCGGGGCGGCCCAGTCGGCGAGGGAGCGGTCGGGGCCGTCGACCGCTTCGACCAGGTCCAGGATCGCGCGGCACCGCGCGCCGGCAGGGCCGGCCAACTGCGGGGAGCCGGGCAGGCTGCGGGCGGCGCTCGCCGGGAGGTGCTCGGCGGCGTAGTC
>CAZXTO010000336.1:0-4066 GCA_964643675.1 uncultured Planctomycetales bacterium | reverse complement strand
GAACACCGGGGCCGCCGCGGCGCTGGCCTCCGGCGCCTACACGGTGATGATCCCGCAGCACGCGGCGCCGGAGCCCGAGCTGGGCCGGCGGGCGGTGGTGATGGACTCCGCCCATCAGCTGCGCGAGCTGCTCCAGGCCGCCGACTGAAGGCGGCTGCGGGCCGCGCCTGGTCAGCCGGCCTCAGGGCGCGGCGGAGCGCCTCAGCGCCGGCGAGGCGCCGGGAAGGCCGCCTCCGCGACCTGCTCGAAGCGGTCGACGTAGACGAAGCGCATGCCGCGGGTCCACTCCGGGTCCAGCAGCAGCACGTCGCGCTCGTTCTCGGCCGGCAACAGCACCGTCTTCACGCCCAGGCGCTTCGCCGCCAGCACCTTCTCACGGATGCCGCCGACCGGCAGGATCTCGCCGGTGAGGGTGATCTCGCCGGTCATCGCGGTGCGCGCGTTCATGCGCCGGCCGCTGAGGCGCGACAGCATGGCGCAGGTGATCGCGGCGCCGGCGGAGGGGCCGTCCTTGGGCACCGCGCCGGCCGGGAAGTGCACGTGCAGGTCCTGCTTCGCCAGCGGCTCCAGCTCGAGCCCGAAGGCCTCGCGGTTGGCGCGCAGGAAGCTGTGGGCGATGCGGCAGGACTCGGTCATGACCTCGCCCAGGCTGCCGGTGAAGGCCACCCGGCCCTGGCCGGGGAAGCTGGCGCACTCGATCTCGAGCACGTCGCCGCCGTAGGGCGTGTAGGCCAGGCCCAGGGCCACGCCGAGACCCGGCCGCAGCCGCACCTTGTCGTCGCTGTAGCGCGGCGGGCCGAGGTACTTCTCGAGCTGGGTCGGCGCGACCTCGGCCTTGGGGCGCTTGCGCCGCGCCACCTCGAGGGTGCGCTTGCGGCACAGCGAGGCGATCTGCTTCTCGACGCCGCGCACCCCCGCCTCGCGGGTCCAGCCGTTGATCAGCGCGCGCAGGGTGGCGACCGGCAGCTTGAGCCGCTTGGCGTCGAGGCCGTGCTCGACCAGCTGGCGCGGCAGCAGGTGGCGGCGCGCGATCTGCACCTTCTCGGCGGTCACGTAGCCGGGCAGATCGATGATCTCCATGCGATCGCGCAGCGGACCGGGGATCGCCGGCAGCACGTTGGCGGTGGCGATGAACAGCACCTTCGACAGGTCGAAGGGGATGTCGAGGAAGTGGTCGAGGAAGGCGTGATTCTGCGCCGGGTCGAGCACCTCGAGCAAGGCGCTGGCCGGGTCGCCACGGAAGTCCTTGCCGATCTTGTCGACCTCGTCGAGCACGATCACGGGGTTGCGGGTGCCGGCGCGCCGCATCATCTGCAGGATGCGGCCGGGCAGGGCGCCGACGTAGGTGCGCCGGTGGCCCTTGATCTCGGCCTCGTCGCGCATGCCGCCGAGGCTCATGCGCTCGAGCTTGCGGCCCATGCTCTCGGCGATCGCCATCGCCAGCGAGGTCTTGCCGACCCCGGGCGGTCCGGCGAAGCACAGGATCGCGCCGCGGTGCTCGGGCTTCACCTTGCGCACGCCGAGGAACTCGAGGATGCGCTCCTTGGCCTCCTTGAGGCCGTAGTGGTCGCGGTCGAGGATGCGCTGGCCGCGCTCGATGTCGATCCGGTCCTCGCTGGCGACGCCCCAGGGCAGCTCGGTCAGCCACTCGAGGTAATTCCGCACCACCGGGTACTCCGGCGACATCGACGGGATCGTGCTGAGCCGGTCGACCTCGGCCCGCACCTTGGCGGCGACCTCCTCCGGATAGTCGCCGTCCTCGAGCCGGCCCAGGAACAGCTCGCGGTCGGCCTCCTGCGGGTCCTGCTCCTCGCCCAGCTCGCGGCGGATGATCTTGATCTGCTCGCGCAGGAAGTACTGCTTCTGCTGCTCCTCGATGCGCTCGCGGATCTCCTGCTGGATCCGGTCGCCGAGCTCGAGGGTGACCAGCTCGCGGGTCAGGGCCTCGTCGACCGCGCGCAGGCGCACCCGGACGTCGAACTCATCCAGGATGGCCTGCTTCTCGGCCGCCTCCTTGAGCAGGTAGGCGGCGCTGAAGTCGGCCAGGTTGCCGGGCGGCTCCATGTTGGCCACCGCCAGCGAGAAGCCGTCGCCCAGCGCCGGCTGGTGGCCGGCGACCTTCTGGGCCAGCTTGAGCACGTTGCGGGCCAGGGCCTCGGTCTCCTCCCCGGGCGGGTAGACCTCCTCCGGGTAGCTGACCTGGGCCACCAGGGCCTTGCCGGTGCGCACCCACTTGTCGACCACGAAGCGGCGCAGGCCGCGGCAGACGTAGTTGGAGTTGCCGTCCGGCAGCTTGATGCGCTTGTGCACCTGGGCCACCACGCCGGTGGCGGCGAAGTCCTCGGCCTTCCACGGCGCCATCGCGCCCGGCGCGTGCAGCAGGCCGACGAACTTGCCCTGGGCGACCGCCTTCTCCATGGTGGCGGTCTCGTCGCCGGCCTCGGCCATCACCGGCATGATCAGGCTCGGGAAGGGCACCGAGCGGTTGAGCGGGAACACCACCAGCACCTTCGGCAGCTGCTCGCGGCGCACCGCCGGCAGGGCGCCGAGGTCGACGGATTCGGCCTCGATCTCGATCGCCTGGCTGGCGTCGAAGACGATGGTTTCGGCGTCGGAGGAGCTTCCTTCGTCCATGTCAGGGCGGTTCGATCGGCGGTCAGACGGGCGGCGCCGCGGCCGGCGGCGGCGGTGGATCCGGCTCCGCGGGGGGCGGATTCTGCCACGGCGGCTGGTCGCGCAGCACCGGATCTCCCTCGGTCTTGGCGATCAGGGCGGCGCCGCAGGAGTCGGACCAGACGTTGACCGCGGTGCGCATCATGTCGAGCGGGCGGTCGATGGCGAGCAACAGCAGCACGCCGTCGTCGGGCAGTCCGAGCGCCTTGAGGATGGTCGCCTTCAGGACCAGCCCGGCGCTGGGGATGCCGGCGGCGCCGACCGAGGCCAGCAGCGCCGTCACGACGACGAAGAACTGCATGCCCAGGGTCAGCTCGAAGGCCGGGCTGTGGCTGGCGTAGTACTGGCTGAGGAAGATCACCCCGACGCACTCGTAGAGCGCGGTGCCGTCCATGTTGATGGTGGCGCCCAGCGGCAGCACGAAGGAGGTGATCTTGTTCGAGACCTTGCCGCGCTTCTCGACCGACTCCATCGACACCGGCAGGGTCATCGAGGAGCTGCTGGTGGTGAAGGCGGTCATCAGCGCCGGGGACATGGCCTTGAACCACTGCAGCGGGCTGATGCGGCCGGCGATCCACAGGAAGCAGGGCAGCACCACCGCCGCGTGGAACAGCAGGGTGCCGAAGACCACCAGCATGAACATCGCCAGCGGCTTGAAGACCTCGATGCCGGTCTCCCCCACCACCTTGGCGACCAGCGCGAAGACGCCGTAGGGCACCAGCTTCAGCACGCCCTCGGCGACGCGCATCATGACCTCGAACAGCGACTGGAACAGGTCGCGCACGCGCGGCCCATGCGGCGAGGGGGTGCGGCCGATGAAGAAGCCGAAGATCAACGCGAAGACGATCACCTGCAGCATGGTCCGGTTGCTGCTCATGGCGTCGATCACGTTCGGCGGCACCATGTTCTGGAGCACCTCGGTGAAGCTCTGGCCCTGGCCGGCCTCGAAGCTGGACGGGATCGACAGCCCCAGCTCGGCGCCGGTGCCGAGCGGGAACAGGTTGATCATCGTCAGCCCGCCGAAGATGGCGAGCAGCGAGGTCGTCATGTAATAGGCCAGGGTCTTGAGCCCCAGCCGCCCGAACTCGGCGCCGCCCGAGATGGTGGTGACCCCGGACACGATGCTGGTCAGGATCAGCGGCACGATCAGCATCTTCAGCAGGCGCATGAAGATGTCGGCGGCGACCGCCAGCGGCTCGATCCAGCCGGCGCGCTGGCACTCCGGGTCCATCACCAGGTACTCGACCCCGGCCTCGTTGACGGTCGGGACCCAGCTGGCCTCGGTCAGGAGCTGGAGCGCGAGCCCGGCCACCACGCCCAGGACCATGCCGAGCAGGATCTTCCAGTGCAGCTTCACCCCGGCCAGGATACGAGCGCGGGGCGGGCTCCGTGG
>CAZXTO010000335.1:0-4072 GCA_964643675.1 uncultured Planctomycetales bacterium | reverse complement strand
ATCGGGCCGTCGGTGCGCACCACCTCGCGGTCGGGGTGGAAGGCGAAGCCGAATTCCACCCGCGGCATCGGCCGCGGCGTGACCTGCACCTGGATCGGGTCCTCGAGGCCCGCGCGGGCCACCAGCAGGTTGAGCGGGCCTTCCTCGGCCGAGCGCACCGCTTCGGACAGCGCGGCCAGGTCGGCCACCTCGCGCCCGTCCACCCGCAGGATGCGGTCCCCGGTCAGGAGGCCGCTGCCGACCGCCGGCCCGGAAGCTCGCACCGCCACCCGCACGCCCTCGCCGCCGTCCATCCAGAGGCCCGCGACCAGGTCCGCGCCGGTGATTCCGTGGCCGAGGTCCACCTGGATCGGCGCGCCGTCGCGCAGGAGCTCGAGCTGGAGCGAGCCGCGGTGTTGGTCGGCGAACAGGGCCAGCTCGGTGATCGAGCGCACCGCCTGGCCGGAGGCGCTCCGCACCACGTCGCCCGGGAGCAGGGCCGAGAAGCGCTCGTCGCGCACCTCGCGCACCTCGTTCAACAGGTGGAGCACGCCGAGCTGCTTGGGGTCCTCCGGCCGCGCTTCCCCGCGGGCGAGGGAGTAGTCCACCCGGCTGCCGTCGCGCTCCACGCCGAGCTGGAGCGGGCCGCTGCCGAGCAGGGCACGCTCCAGCAGCAGGCGGCCGTGCTGCCGGTCGCGGATCGTGACGCCGTCGACCGCGACCAGGCGGTCGCCGTCGGCGATGCCGGCCTCGTCGGCGATGGACCCGGACAGCACGCCCAGGCGCAGCTCGGGGTCCCAGCGGGAGGGCGCGATGCCGACCCGACGGAAGCCGAAGTCCTCGTCGAAGCGGGGCGCGAGCTCGACGGTCCGGCGGGCGCCATCGGGCGCCTGCAGCTCGATCTGGAGCCGCTCCTGATCGCCCAGCGCGACCGCCGCCGAGAAGTTGCGAAAGGCGTGGATCGATCGATCATTGACCGCCAGGATCCGTTCCCCTTCGCGCACGCCGGCCTGCCAAGCCGGGCTGCCCGGCGCGATCACGCCCGCCACCGGCGCCTCGAAGGGCACGCCGACCGCGAACAGGATCGGGATCACGATCAGCGCGAACACGAAGTTCATCAGGATGCCGCCCGAGAAGATCAGGAAGCGCCAGCCGGGTGGCTGGGCGCCGAGCTCATCGGGCAGCGGCGGCCGGGTCTGCTCCTCGCCGGCGAGCCGGACGTAGCCGCCCAGCGGCAGCAAGGAGAGCCGGTAGTCGGTCGCGCCGCGGCGCCAGCCGACCAGGCGCGGGCCGAAACCGAGCGAGAACACCTCGACCCGGACTCCCGCCGCGCGCGCGGCGAGGAAGTGCCCGGCCTCGTGCACGAAGAGCACCAGGCCGATGCCGAAGATGGTGAGCAGGGTGGCGAGCATGGCTCAGCGGAGGGCCGCGCAGAGGTTGGAGGCGTGTTCCCGGGCCTGCCGGTCCGCCTCCCGCACCTCGGCCAGGCTGCCGGCGGGCAGGTGACGGAGCGCGTCGAGGGTCTCCGCGCACAGCGGAGTGATGGCGGAGAAGGGCGCGCGGCCGTCCAGGAAGGCGGCGACCGCGACCTCGTCGGCGGCGTTGAGCACCGCGCCCGCGGCGCCGCCGATCTCCGCCGCAAGGTAGCCCAGGCGGAGGGCCGGGTAACGTTCCGCCTCCGGCTCCTCGAAGCTCAGCTGGGCATAGAGGGCCGGATCGAAGCCCTGCAGCGGCGACGGGTGCCGGCCGGGGCCGTGGAGCGCGTAGTGGATCGGGAAGGCCATGTCGGGCGGCCCCATCTGGGCCAGCACCGAACCGTCGACGAACTCGACCATCGAGTGGACCACCGACTGGCGGTGGACCAGGACCGAGATCGAGGAGGACGGCACCCCGAACAGGTACTGGGCCTCGATGACCTCCAGCGCCTTGTTCATCATCGAGGCCGAGTCGACCGTGATGCGCGGCCCCATGTCCCAGTTGGGATGCGCCAGGGCCTGCTCCGGACCGACCTCGGCCATCTGGTCGAGCGGCAGGTCACGCAGGGCGCCCCCCGAGGCGGTCAGGTAGAGGCGGCGGATCTCCCGCCGCGGCCGGCCGGCGATGCACTGCTGGATCGCCGAGTGCTCGGAGTCGACCGGGAGGATGGCGGCGTCGTGCTCCTCGGCGAGGCCGGTCAGGAGCTCGCCGGCGAGCACCAGCGACTCCTTGTTGGCCAGGGCCAGGTCGCGGCCCGCGCCGAGCACCGCCTCGCTGTACGGCAGGCCGGCCGCGCCGACCACGGCGTTGAGGCAGATGTCGTAGCCCTCGCCGTCGGCCAGGAAGCCGAGCAGGCTGGCGCGCTGCTCGGGGATCGAGCTGAGGTGCACCGCGCAGCCGGGGCAGTCGGCGGCCAGTTCGGCCAGCTCGGCGCCCCGCGAGTGAGCGGCCAGCGCCACCACCTCGATCGGCGACTCGGTCCGGGCCAGGATCTGCAGGGCCTGGCGGCCGACGGTGCCGGTGGCTCCGAGGATGATCAGGCGGCGTTGGTCCGCGAGCATGTCCCTACAGGATAGGCCCCTCCGGGAGGGCGATAAAGGAGGCCGGCGGCCGTAGAATCACCGGCGAGATGAGCCCGGAAACGCCCCACGAAGCCCTCAGCTACCGCGACGCCGGGGTCGACATCGACGCCACCGAGGACGCCCTGGCCCGGGCCAAGCCCGCCATCCGGGCCACCTTCGGCGACCGCGTCCTGGCCGACGTCGGCAGCTTCGGCGGCCTGTTCCGGGCCGACGGCCTGGGCCAGGAGCCGGTGCTGGTGGCGACCGCCGACGGCGTCGGCACCAAGACCCGCATCGCCGCCGCCACCGACCGCTACGGCAGCGTCGGCCGCGACCTGGTCCAGCACTGCATCAATGACGCCCTGGTGCAGGGCGCCGAGCCGCTGTTCTTCCTCGACTACGTCGGGGTCGGCAAGCTGCGGCCGGAGCGGGTGGCGGCCCTGATCGAGGGCCTGGCCCACGCCTGCCAGGACCACGGCCTGACCCTGCTCGGCGGCGAGACCGCGGAGATGCCCGGCGTCTACCCGGAGGACGAATTCGACCTGGTCGGCACCCTGGTGGGGGTGGTGGAGAAGGCGCACATCATCGACGGCAGCAAGGTGCGCGCCGGCGACCGCCTGATCGGCCTGCCGGCGGTCGGCCTGCACACCAACGGCTACTCGCTGGCGCGGCGCGTGATCGAGGAGCGCATGGGCCTGGGCTGGAACGACCCCTTCCCTGGCGGCGACGGCGCCAGCGTCGCCGACGTGATGCTCGAGCCGCACCGCTGCTACCTGGCCGAGCTGCGGCCCTTCCTGCAGGACCCGGCGCTGCACGCGCTGGCCCACATCACCGGCGGCGGGGTTCCCGGCAACCTGCCGCGGGTGCTGCACGGCCTCGGCGCCAAGGTCTCGCGCGCCGCGGTGCCGCCGCTCAACGTCTTCGAGCAGCTGGTGGACGCCGGAGGCGTCGAACGGGACGAGGCTTGGCGCGCCTTCAACATGGGCGTCGGCATGATCCTGGTGGTCGAGGCCGGCGCAGCGGAGCGCATCGAAGGCGCCCTGCGCGAGGCCGGCGCCGCGCCCTTCGCGATGGGCGAGATCTGCGACCAGACCGAAGGAGTGGCTTGGCTGGATTGATCCTGGCCTTGCTGCTCGCCGGCCTGGCCGGCGACCCGGAGCCGCGCCTGGAGGCGCGCCGCGCCCGGGTCCTGCAGCAGCTCGGCCAGATGCTCGAGGCGCCGCAGCCCGAGTCGGTCGCCTGGCGGGCTCGCCTGTTCCACTGGGTCCGCCGCCTCGACCACGAGCTCGACCCCCGGGTGGAAGCGGGCTGGCGCCTGCTCGCCGATCACGGCCGCCCGCGCGACCTCGCCAACCTGGTGCTCTACCAGCGGCGTCACCGGCTGCCGCTGAGCTACGACGGCACGGCGCTTGCTCCTGCGGACCCGATGCTGGAATACGCGCTCCACTTGTGGGGAGAAGGTCGCCTGGAGGAAACGTCGGCCTTCCTCGCCCGGTCCGCCGCCGCCCACCCCGAGGACCAGCGCCTGGCCGGCAACCGAGAGTGGCTCGCCGGTG
>CAZXTO010000334.1:0-4075 GCA_964643675.1 uncultured Planctomycetales bacterium | reverse complement strand
ACTCGACGCTGAGCCGGAGGCGGCGCGGCTCCCCGCGCAGCACCACGTGGACCCGGCTCTGGTCCCCGGCGGCCTCGGCGGCGTTGTGGGCCAGCTCGGACACCAGCACCCCCACCCGCTCGACCAGCCCAGCGGCGGCGCCTTCCTGCCGCAGCCTGGCCTGCACCCGACGGCGCAGACCCGGCAGCTCCGCGCCCTGGGCGGGAGACGAGAAGGCGGCGAACCAGGGCATCCCTAGCCGGCGTGCTCCAGGTAGAAGGACAGGTCCAGGGCAGGAGCGGTGTGGGTGAGCCAGCCGACCGAGACCCGGTCCACCCCGCTGCCGCGCAGGGCGGGGGCGGTGTCGGGCCGGATCCCGCCGCTGACCTCCAGCACCGCGTGCGGATGGACCGCGCGGAGGCGCTCCACCACCCCCGGCAAGAGCTCGGCGGAGAAGTTGTCCAGCAGCACGTAGTCGGCGCCGGCCTCGAGGGCGAGCGCGGCCTCCGCTTCGTCCTGGGCCTCCGCTCCCACCACGCGGCCGTCGGCCGCCTCCTTGGCCACCCGCACGGTGGCGGCGTAGTCACGCCCGGAGAGCGCGAAGTGGTTCTCCTTCAACAAGAGCTGATCGGAGAGGTCGCGCCGATGGTTGACCCCGCCGCCGGAGACCACCGCCCGCTTCTGCCCGTGGCGCAGGCCAGGGACGGTCTTGCGGGTGTCGAGGACCTGGACCGGAGCGCCCAGCGCGTCGACCAGCCCGGCGGTGGCGGTGGCCACCCCGCTCAGCTGCTGGAGGAAGTTGAGCGCGGTGCGCTCGGCGGCCAGCAGGCCGTGGGCGATGCCGCTGCAGCGCAGCACCTCCTGATCCGGCTCGAGCCGGTCCCCCTCCCGCGCCGTCCACTCCAGCCGCACCCGGGAGTCGCAGGCCTGGAAGGCGGCGGTGGCGTAATCGCAGCCGCTCAGCACCCCGGCCGCCCGCGCCACGATGCGGCCCTGGGCGCGGGTGGCGTTCGGGACCACCGCGGAGGTGGTCACATCGTGGTCGGCGCGGTCCTCCTCGAGGGCATGGAGGACGGCTCGGTACACGTCGCTGGGCAGCTCCATCCGCGCCATTCTAGCCAGGCGGCACCGGCGGCCCGCGGCCCGCGCGAGCGTACCAGGCCTCGACCTCGGCGGCCGTTCCGTCGCCGATCCCGGGGATCAAGCGGAGCCGGGATGGGGTGAGCGGCACGCCGAGATGGGCCCGCTCCTGCACGATCCGACGGGCCCGCTCCGGTCCGATCCCGGGCAGCCGGCTGAGTTCGATCCAGCCGTCGTGGGCGAGCTCGGGCAGGGCGGTGGGCGGACCGGTGGCGGGCTCCAACAGGTCCCGCGGCGGCGGCTCCCAAGCCACCCACCATCCCCGCAGCGCCGCCCACAGCAGCACGGCGGCCAGGATGCGGTGATCGCGAGCCCGGTCCATGCCAGGCAGACGAAACCGACCGCCGCAGGTTACGCGCCTTCCCGGACCAGGATCGGGTCGCTCTGCTCGCGCAGCAGGACGTCGATGGCGAGGTCGACCGAGGCCTCGTCCACCAGCTCCAGCTTCTCCCGCGGACGGGTGCTGCCGAGCCAGGCCAACAAGGGCAGCTCGCCGTCGCGGTGGAGGCAGGCGAAGGGGCCGTTGCGCCCGCTCAGGAGCATGGGCCAACGTCGACCCTGCAGGCGCACCGGCGGTTGGATGCGCCCGGCGGCGTCGAGGAAGCGGCCCAGCAGCCGACCGTGCTCCTCGTCGAAGCTGGCCAGGAGTTGGGCGGCCGGCGCCCCACTCGCCCGTAGCGGGCGGAAGCGCGGCTCCGGCGCCTCGGCGGTGCCGCCGACGGTCACCAGGTAGCAGCGGACCGCGATCGCGTCCTCGAGCAGGCGCAGGCGGTCCAGCAGTTCGCTGCTGAAGTGCTCGCCGATCAGGATCACGCGGGCTTCGTCGGGCCGTCGGAACCCGGCCAGCAGCGGGTGCCCCGGCAGGCGCAAAGTGGAGGCGAGCCGGATCAGGCGCTCACAGCTCCGTTGCGCGTCGGGGCAGGTGGTCAGCACCAGGACCGGGCGCCCGACGGCGTCCTCCCCGCAGAGGACCGAGGCCGCAGGGACGTCGTGCTCCTCGTCCTCACCGCCCAGGGCGCCCGGCTCGAGGCTGCGGTCGAGGATGCGCAGGTCGGGTTCGAGGGCCGCGGGGCGACTCCTCAGGAAGCGGCCGAGATCCTCGAAGGTCCAGGAGGCAGGCATCTCATTGGAGCTCCGCACCGGGCGGCAGCCCGCCTCTATTATGCCTGAAAACCTCCTGCCCGAGATGCCTCTCTAGGACTGCGCAAAGGGCTACCGCGAGGGCGTCGCTCTCATCCGGGGCGCTGAACTCCGGCTCCAGGCCGAGCTGGGCCGCCACCAGGGCGGCCATGCCCTGCTTCGAGAGGGCGCCGCTGCCGCCGACCCGTCGCTTGACCAGGGCGGGCGCCAACTCGGCGACCTCGAGCCCCGCGGCGGCGGCGCCGGCCAGGACCACCCCGCGCGCCTCGCCCAGGCGCAGCGCCGAGCGCGCGTTGCGGCCGAAGAAGGCCGCCTCCACCGCGAGCAGGCCGGGCTGCCACTGCTCCAGGACCTCCTCGAGCGAACACCGCAAGGCGTGCAGCCGTTCGACCACCGGGGCCCGGGCGCGGAAGCGCCAGCAGCCGGAGCCCAGTCGACGGGCAGGAGCGCCGTCGCCGGCCTCGATCACGCCCCAACCGGCCACCAAGGTGCCGGGGTCGATGCCGATCACGCGCAGCCGACTCACGCGGTCATCCTAGCCGCTCCGGCTAGAATCCCGACATGCCGCCGGACACCGCCTTCGTCGTGCTCGCCGCCGGGCGGGGGCGCCGCCTCGGCCGCGGCAACAAGGGCCTGCTCGAGCTCGGCGGCGAGCCGCTGGTGGCCCGATCGATCCGGCAGGCGCGGGCGGCCGCTGCGATCGGCGAGATCGTGCTGGTGATGAACCCCGAGGACCTGGCCGCGCTGCAGGAGCAGTGGAGTTGCGACGCCGCAGCCCTGGGCGCCGACCGGGTGGTGCCCGGCGGCGCGGAGCGCTGGCTCTCGAGCCGCGCCGGCTGCGAGGCCACCTCCCCGGAATGGGATCAGTTGCTGGTCCACGACGCCGCCCGGGCCCTGGTCGACAGCGCCCTGATCGACGCCGTCGCCGCCGGGGTGCGCAGCGCCGGGGCCGCCCTCGCCGCCGCCCCGGTGGCGGACACCCTGAAGCTGGCCGGGGATCAAGGCCGGGTCGGCCGCACGCTCGACCGCGAGGGCCTGTGGGCGGCGCAGACCCCCCAGGGAGCGCGGCGGGAGCTGCTCCTGGCCGCCTTCGCCTCCTGGCCGGCCGACGCCGGCCTGCCGACCGACGAGTCCATGCTGCTAGAGGCCGCCGGCCACGCGCCGCTGCTGGTCGCGGCGCCGACCGACAACACCAAGATCACCACCGCCGCCGACCTGGAGCTGGCCCGGGCCCGGCTCCGCGCCCGGGAGGGCTGCCGCTGATGGACCTCGACGCCGCCCCCCGCATCGGTCTCGGCTGGGACCGCCACCGCCTCGAACAGGGCCGCCCCTGCGTCCTCGGCGGCGTGAGGCTCGATTCGGCGCTCGGGCCGGCCGGCCACAGCGACGGCGACGCGGTCCTGCACGCCCTGACCGACGCCCTGCTCGGCGCCGCCGGCCTCGACGACCTCGGCACCCTGTTCCCCGACACCGACCCGAGCTGGAAGGACGCCGACTCGGGCCAATTCCTGACCGAGGCCCTGCGCCGCCTCGAGGACCGCGACCTCCGCCCGCTGTCGGTGGACCTGGTCCTGATCTGCGACCAACCCAAGATCGCCCCCGCCCGCGCCGCGATCCGCCGGAGCCTGGCCGAACGTCTGCGCCTGCCGCTCGACCGCGTGAACCTCAAGGGCAAGACCACCGAAGGCGGCCGCGCCGACCGCATCGACGTCCAAGCCGTCGTCCTGGTCGGCTAATTCGGGGTCAGACATTCATTCTTTTCGGCCTGGCCCCGCCCCGGCCCTTCCGGCGGCGCGGCGGCGAGCCGGCCGAAGGC
>CAZXTO010000333.1:0-4076 GCA_964643675.1 uncultured Planctomycetales bacterium | reverse complement strand
TCCTTCCGCGAGGCCATCCGGGCCGCCGCCGCGCGGCCGGCGCTGGAACGCGGCGCCGGCGACGAGGCCGGCGAGGAGCTGCTGCAGGCGGTGCAGGAGCTGGGGTATTCGGCGGTCGGCGAGCAGGAGGACGGCGAGGGCGACCCCGCCCCGCTCGCCGCCAGCGGCTTGCCCGATCCGCTCGGCCGCGCCGAGGAGCTGCGCCGCATCAACCGCGCCGGCAACCTGGCCAACCAGGGCAAGATGGCCGAGGCGGAGGCGATCTACGCCGAGATCGTGACCGGCAATCCGGGCAACCTGTGGGCCCAGGAGATGCTCGGCTCGATCCGGCTGATCCTCGGCCAGCACGAGCAGGCGATCCCGCCGCTGATGGTCGTGGTGCGGGCCGGCCGCGGCACCGCCACCACCTTCGGCAACCTGGCCGGCTGCCACCGCGCGCTGGGCCAGGACGAGAAGGCCCTGCCCTGGCTGGAGCGGGCGCTGGAGCGCAACCCGGAGCACCGCGGCGTGCGTCAGCACCTGGTGGAGGTGCTGGAGGGACTGGGGCGCTCCGAGGAGGCCGAGGCCTACCGCGGCGGCGGCTGAGTCGTCCCGCGCACCGGCAGGTAGACCCGGAACACGGTCCCGGCTCCCGGTTCGCTCTCGGCCTCGATCAGGCCGCCGTGCTTGACGACGATGCCATGGACCACGGCCAGACCGAGTCCGGCGCCGCGCTTCGGTCCCTTGGTCGAGAAGAAGGGCTGGAAGGCCTCGCGCAGCACGGCCGGGCTCATGCCGCTGCCGGTGTCCCGCACCGACAGCTCGACCCAGGCCTGCGGCAGCGGCTGCGGAGCCTCGCCCCCGCCGCCAGCCCCGGCGGCGGGCCCCGCGTAGAGCAGCGCCCGCTCATGGAAGCGCGCCACCTCGCTCGCTTCCTCCACCAGCCTGGTCGCCAGCTCGATCTCCCCGCCTTCGGGCATCGCCTCGCGGGCGTTCAGGCACAGGTTGAGGATCACCTGGCCGATCTGCCCCGGGTCGCCGTGCAGAGAGGGCAGCCGGCCTTCGGATTGGGTGTGGAGCCGGATCGAGCTGCCGAGCAGCGGGCGCAGCAAGCGCACCACCTCGTCGAGCTCTTCGTGCAGCTGGAAGTCGCAGCCGTCCACGCTCTGGCGCCGGCTGACTTGCAGCAGCTGCCGCGCGACCCGGCTCGAGCGTTCGGCGGCCTTGTCCAGCTCGGCCAGGTAGGTGCGCGCCGGGTGATCCGCCTCGAGCTGATCCATCGCCAGCCCCAGGTTGCCGAGGATCACGGTCAGCGAGTTGTTGAAGTCGTGGGCGATGCCGCCGGCCAGCTGACCGACCGCCTTCATCTTCTGGGCCTCGTAGAGCTCCAGATCGCGCGCCTCGAGCTCCGCCTCGGCGTGGCGCTGCTCCATCGCCGCACCGAGGATGCTGGCCGCGCTCCGCAGGATGCCGACCTCGTGCTCGGAGAAGGAGCTGCCCGGCTCACAGGCGTCGAAGCCGAGGAAGCCCCAGGGCTCCTCGTGCACGAAGATCGCCACCACCATCAGGCTGACCACCCCTTGCGGGTCGAGCAGCTGGCGCTCCGCCTCGGAGAAGTTGGCGACCTGGCCGGAGATCACCCCGCCGGCCGGCAGCACCTCGAGCCAGCGGCCGAAGCCGGCCTCGATCACCGGGACGTCCTGCAGCCCGGGGTTCTCGATCTGGGGCGAGACCCCCGCTGCGGTCCACTCGTAGTCCTGGCTGGCGACGAGGGTCCCCTCGGCGTCCGCGTGCAGGCGGAAGACGTAGGCGCGGCTGGCCTCGGCGGCCTCACCCAGCCAGCGGAGGCCGTCCGCCATCGCCTGGTCCCACTCGACCCGGTGGTCGAGGAAGACCGGCGCCAGCAGCTCCAGGGCCTCGAGCATGCGGGCGGCCTTCTTGCTCCCGCTGATGTCCTCGACCAAGGCGATGTGAGTGCTCGGCTCGGCGCCGGCCTCCCAGGTCGGCAACACCCGGAGCTTGACCCACACCAGGGAACCGTCGGGACGGCGGTAGCGCTTCTCCATCGAGAAGCCGGGGGACTTGCCCTCGCGCATCCGCTTCATCTCGGCCAGGTCCTGCGCCAGGTCCTCGCCGTAGGTGATCGTCATGAAATCGGTGGCCAGCATCTGGGCCGGGCTCAGGCCCACGATCTCGGCGTAGCGTGAGTTCACCTCGAGGAAGCGACCGCTGCGGCTGTCGATCAAGGCGACGCCGATCTCCTTCTGACGGAGGAGGATGCGCAAGAAACCGGCGCCAGCTTGGCAGCCGGGAAGATCCCCGGAGAGCTTGGGTTTCAAAGATGTCATAAGCAGGAGATGGTGAGGGACACCCTGGGGATCTGCAAAATTCTACCATTTCTGGTCCTCTCTAGCCCTTCTAAGGCCAAATCCGATTTCCAAGGTAGTCTTGGGGCTCACGGCATGCTGCTTCTCCCCTCCCTGATGCTCGCTCTGGCGCCCCAAGGCCCGCCGGAGGTCCCGCTGAGTCTGTACACAGACTCTAACTACCCTACAGGACTGGACTTCGGGAATGCCACTGGACTCAGCTTCGGGGACTGGGACGCCGACGGCTGGCCCGACGTGTTCGTCTTCAGCTCGGGCAAGCTGTGGCGCAACGAGCAGGGGGGGACCTGGACCTTCGCCTATGACATGAACCAGGTGCTGACCCAGCCCGGGGTCCGCTACGGCAGCTCCTTCGGCGATTACAACAACGACGGCCTGCCCGACATCGGCACCGAGCCGCGCGAGGGCTTCGCCGACGACTGCTTCCACCTGCTGCGCAACCTCGGCGGCGGCCCGAACTTCGTCGACGTGGCGGGCATCAGCGCGATCCTGGACGTGCAGCCCTGCGGCGCCGACTCCGAGACCATCTCCTGGGGAGACGTCGACGGCGACGGCGACCTGGACATGTTCCTGCCGGTCTACCCGCCCGGGGTCGGCAGCATCGACAACCAGTTCCTGCACAACCTGGGGCCGACCGGCCCGAACGGCGAGTACCGCTTCACCGAGCAGGCAGCCAACGTCGGCCTGCTGGTGCCGGCCGGCAACGGACGGCCGGAGGGCAGCTGGTTCTTCGACTCCGACCGCGACGGCGACCTCGACCTCTACTCCAACGGCGGCCTCTACCGCAACCTGTCCAGCTACGACGCGCCGCTGTTCGAGTCCCTGCCCCCCGGCTCGAGCGGAATCCGCAAGCGCAGCATCGTCGACGAGGGCACGGTCTTCGCCGACTTCGACATGGACGGCGACGACGACCTGCTGATCAGCTACACCGGCGTGCAGGGCCTGCGCATCTGGGAGGCGCTCGGCGACGGCAGCTACACCGATACCCCCACCACCCTGATCGAGAACTACCAGGCTGGCGCCGGCTTCGGCCTGTCGGCGGCCGACTGGGACATGGACGGCGACGTCGACATGCAGGCCCAGGACACCTACCGGCGCAACCTGTTCATGGAGACCGGGGTGGCCGAATACGAGCTGCTGGCGACCTCGAACATCGACCCCAACCACACCAACTCGGCCACCATCGCCTGGGCCGACTGGGACCGCGACGGCGACCCCGACCCGGCGCTCGGCAACGGCGGCCGCGGCGGCTGGCTGTACCGCAACGACAGCTACGACGCCGCCACCCCGCTGGACCAGCGACGCGACCTGCGGCTGCGGCTGGTGCGCGACTCGGCCACGGTCGCGCGCGGGCTGGAGACCGAGTACGGCGCCTCGGCCGAGGTGCGGGTGCGCGGCGAGGAGCAGGGCCCGCGGCGGCGCCAGCTGCTGTCGAGCGCGGCCGGCTACCTGACCCAGAACGAGTACGCCCTGACCTTCGCCCTGCCGGCCGACCCAGCGCCGGGCGACCCGGACGAGGACGTGCGCTTCGATGTCCAGGTGGACTTCCCGAGCCTGCCCGACCAGGGCTACCGCCGGGTCGACAAGTTCCTGAATCCGGCCTTGGGCGGCCTGGACCTGGCCGCGCTCGGCGCCGACCGGGAGCTGCACATCGCCCGCAGCGGCGCGGTGGCGATGCACTTCACGCGATCGAAAGAATCATCGATGTTCGTG
>CAZXTO010000332.1:0-4079 GCA_964643675.1 uncultured Planctomycetales bacterium | reverse complement strand
GTCGCCTGGCGGCCGCCGCCGCCGCCGGCCTGCTGCTGGCGGCGGCGCCGCTCCGCGCCCAGGGCCAGACCGCCAGCGAGGTCATCGGCGGCGTGACCGTCCGCACCGACAGCCCGTGGCCGTCGGACCTGCTGCCGGGCTGGATGCCGCTGACGGTCGAGCTGAGCAACGGCCGCGCCGACGCGGTCGAGGTGGAGCTGGGCTACAGCCACGGCTGGTCGATCCCCGGGCAATCCCGCAGCCGGGTGCAGCTCGCGGCCGGTGAGTCGAAGTCCTTCCCCTGGACCGTGCCCGCCTTCCAACCGCACGGCGGCGACCGCTACCTGACGGTCAAGGTCCCGGGTGAACAGCGCTCCTTCCACGTCTGCCAGGAAGACTCCGACTCCAGCCAGGGCGCCAGCCACACCCTGCGGGTGACGCGGAGCGGCAACGCCAGCATCGGCGTGCCCTACGTCCACCCTGACCAGTTGCCGCGCGACTGGCGAGCCTACACCTCCCTCAGCCGGCTGGTGCTCGAGACCGACCAGGACCCGCCGGACCGCGAGCAGCTCGCCGCGATCCTGGACTGGGTGGCGGCCGGCGGCGTGCTGGTCACCACCGGCGAGCCGGACGGCTTCGAGCTGCCGCTGCAGGAGCGCTTCCGCCGCGACGGCCCAGCCGTTCGCAACGCCCGCCATTACCGCCACGGCTTCGGCTGGATCACGATCGGCTCGGCGCGCCGCGGCGACGCCGCGCCCAACTGGGACCACCACGACCCCTACGAGGCCCAGACCGCCTACGACTTCCCCGCCCCCGGCCCCTTGCCGGGGCTGCTCCGCGACCTGGACACGCCGATCCCCGGCATCGAGAACATCCCGGCCGCCGCCCTGACCGCGATCCTGCTGATGTTCCTGCTGGCGATGGGGCCGGTCCAGTTCTCGGTCCTGAAGAAGATGAAGGCCCCGCCCAGCCGCCTGCTGCTCACCACCCCGGTGCTCGGCTTCGGCTTCGCCGCCCTGATCCTGATCTTCAGCCTGTTCTCGCAGGGCATCTCGGTGCGCCAGTCGGTCAGCTCCCTGACCTGGCTCGACCAGGAGCGCCACCACGCCTCCACCCTGGCCAAGCGCACGGTGTTCTCCGGCAACGTCTTCGACACCAACCTGCGCTACGGGCCGGGCACCGCGGTGATGCCGCTGGGCATCGAGTCCGGCAGCGAGGCTGACTACTTCCTCGACCTCGACCAGGCGGTCCTCGGCGGCGGCTTCCTGCCGGTCCGGGCGCCGGTGAACGAGGCGCTGACGACCAGCGCCCTGGCCCGCCAGCGCCTCGCCATCGAGAGCGAGGGCGGCCAGCTGTCCGCCCTCAACGGCCTCGGCAGCAGCCTGCGCCACCTCTGGTACCGCGACGAGAACGGCGACTGGTTCCGTCACAGCGGCAGGCTCGGCGACGGCGAACGCGGCGAATTGGTCCCCGCCTCCGCCCCGAGCGGTCGGCTGCTGTTCCAAGGGGCGGATTCCCCAGCCGACCCCTTCGCCACCGCCTCTCCCGACTCGCGCGCCCCGGCCCT
The DNA here is from genome assembly GCA_964643675.1 of uncultured Planctomycetales bacterium. Taxonomy (GTDB): domain Bacteria; phylum Planctomycetota; class UBA1135; order UBA1135; family UBA1135; genus J029. The sequence goes on along the minus strand of CAZXTO010000332.1, from coordinate 2,533 downwards.
CGGCCACCTGCCCGAGGAGCTGCCGCCGCGCTGCTACGTGGCGCTGCTCGAGCGCTCGCCCTTCCTCGACGACGGCGGCATCGATCGCAAGACCGTGAGCGAACGTCACCTCCTGGTCGGCGTCCTGGAGGAGCGGCCGTGAGCGCCCTGCTCGAGATCCGCGGCCTCACCCGCCGCTTCGGCCCCCTGACCGCCGTCGACGACGCCAGCTTCTCGGTCGGCCGCGGCGAGATCTGGGGCTTCATCGGCCCCAACGGCGCGGGCAAGACCACCACCATGCGCATCTGCGCCACCCTCGACATGCCGGACGAGGGCGAGGTCCTGCTCGACGGCCGCTCGGTCGTGCTCGACCCCGAGCACGCCCGCCAGCGGCTCGGCTTCATGCCCGACACCCTCGGCGCCTACGGGGCGACCACGATCTGGGAGTACCTCGACTTCTTCGCCCGCTGCGTCGGCCTGCGCGGCGCCGAGCGCGAGCAGCGCATCGAGGCGGTGCTCGACTTCACCGACCTCGGCGGCCTCGAGGAGCGGCTGATGGACAAGCTGTCCAAGGGCATGAGCCAACGCCTGTGCCTGGCCAAGACCCTGCTGCACGACCCCGAGCTGCTGATCCTCGACGAACCCGCCAGCGGCCTCGACCCGCGCGCGCGGGTCGAGCTGCGCGAGCTGGTGCGCAAGCTGGCCGACACCGGCAAGGGGGTGCTGATCTCCAGCCACATCCTGTCCGAGCTGTCCGAGATCTGCGACGGGGTGGTGCTGATCGAGCGCGGCCGCGTGGTGCGCGAGGGACAGGTCGAGTCGCTCTCGCAGGACCTGAGCCGCCACGAGCTGCTGTTCGTGCGCGGCCTGTACCCGCCCGAGCAGCTCGAGCTCGCGCTGGCCGAGGAGTCGCGCGTGCTGTCGACCCGCCCCGAACGCGGCGGCTTCGTGATCGAGTTCGACGGCGAGGAGGAGCAGATCTCGGCGCTGCTGCAGCGGCTGGTCGAGCGCGGCCTCCAGCCGGTCGAGTTCCACTGGCAACGCATCGACCTGGAGGAGCTGTTCCTCAGCTACACCGAGGGAGGGCTGCAGTGATGAGCCTGCGCGACCGCCTCAACCCGGTGCTGATCAAGGAGGTGCGGCAGGCGCTGCGCGGCCGGCTGTTCCGGATCAGCTTCCTGCTCACGCTGGTAATCGCCGCCATCGTGGCGATGGTGGTGCTGATCGGCATCAGCGTCAACCGCGGCGACGGCAACGAATCCGGGCGCATCATCTTCGCCGTCCTGCACGGGCTCTACGCCGCCGCGGTCTTCCTGCTGGTGCCGCTGCTCGCCAACCGCAGCATGGCGGCCGAGCGCGACGAGCGCACCTACGACGCGCTCCTGATCAGCGGCCTCAGCACGGCCCAGATCGTACGCGGCAAGTGGATGGCCGCCGGCGTGCAGCAGTTCCTGTTCCTGTGCGCCTTCGCCCCCTTCCTGGCCCTGGGTTATGCGCTCTACGGCCTCGACGTGCTGGTCAGCCTGGTCCTGCTGGTGCTGACCACCGCCGGCGGCGCGGGCTTCAGCCTGCTCGGCATCTTCAGCGCCTCGCTGGTGAAGAACCGGGCCCTCGACACGCTGCTGCTCGGCCTCCAGATCACCTTCTGCGCCATGTCGGCCATCTACTGGTCGATGGTGAACTCGTTCCTGTTCCTGGGCATGGGCTTCGGCACCCCGAGGCTGGCGGCGCTCGAATTCCTGGTCGGCAGCGGCATCGGCCTGCTGACCTGGATCCTCCTGTGCGGCTGGGGCTTCGCCCTCACCATCGCCGTCATGGCGCACCCCGAGGAGAACGCCTCCAGCCGCCTGCGCCGCTCCTGCCTGTGGCTGTGCCTGGCGGCCGCCGCCGGCTACCTGACCAGCTTCTACCTCAACGGCCACGACCCGGACACGATCTACTTCCTCTACTTCGCGGGCGCGGCGATCGGCGTCGCCAACCTGCCGATCATCACCGAGCGCAACCCGCTCGGCCGGCGGCTCCAGGCCGAGCTGCGCGGCGGCAAGCGCGGCTGGGCGCTGTTGCTGCCGGGAGGCGGCCGCGGCTTCCGCCTGCTGCTCCTGCAGATGGGATTCCTGCTGGCGGTGGGGCTCTTCCCCCTGCTCCTGCACGGCGTCTCGAGAGGGGATCACCGCTTCCTCGGTCTGCTGGCGGTGGCGGCGGTCGGCGTCAGCTTCGCCGGCTACCCGGCCTGGTGGGCCTCGTCGCCGGAGCGCACCCTGCCGGTGCGGAACTTCGTCCGCGTCCTGGTCCCCTTCCTGCCGGGCCTCGCGACGATCTTCTTCATGGTGCTCGGGGTGATGGTCGGCGCCCGCGACGTCCAGCGCGGCGAGTCGGTGCTCAACCCCTTCTGGGTGGTGTTCGAGGTCGGGAAGGGCGGCGACAACGGCGCCTACGCCGGCCTGGTCCTGTATGGCATGCTCGCCCTCGGCGCGATCGCCCTGAACCTGCCGCGCATGCTGGCCGGTACCCGCGAGGTCCGCGCGCTGCGCCGCGAGGGCCGGAGCGGCACCCC
>CAZXTO010000331.1:0-4083 GCA_964643675.1 uncultured Planctomycetales bacterium | reverse complement strand
CAATCAAGAATAGTTGTCATCGCGAGGAGCGGCGGTCATGGTGAACGATTTAGGATCGCCGACGATGGGGGGGCAGGATCACGACCCCATCCCTGCGGAGAGTGTTGTCGATGAGATTCGTTCCGCCGGCGGCGTGGCCGCTGCTGGCGCTCGATCCGCCGGAGCCAGCGGACCCGGAGGAACCTCCGGAGCCGGTGGACCGGCCGGCGCTCCCGGACCCGCCCGCGTGGGCCAGGCCGCCGGAGGGAGTCTCCCGCCCGGAGACGCTCACGCCGTCCTCGCCGGCCTGGAGGGTCCAGGTCTCGCCAGCGCAATCCGAGCACTCGTCCGGCACCCGGTCGCCCGGAAGGGCGTCAGCGGGGGCGTCGAGCGGCGGCGCGGGCGCGCCCGCGAGCTGCTGCGATTGGTCCTCTTCCGGCGGGGAGAGCAGGACGCGCCGTTCCGGCGGGCCGCTCTCCGGGGGCGGGGCCGGCGCCGGTCCCGCGGACTTGCGGCCGCCCTTCTTGCTGGATTTCCCCTTCTTGCGGGAGCGGGCGGAAGAGCCCTTGCCCTTCTTGGCCTTCTTGCCGCCCGATCGGGCGGAGCTCCGCTTCTTGGTGGAGCGGACCTCAGGGTCCTGGAGGAGGATCGCCGGCGGTGCGGTGGCCAGGTCGGCCAGGTCGGCGGTGGAAACGGGTTGCGGCGCGAGCGCGAGCGCAATGGCGTGGAGGGTCAGGAACATGGCTCTCAACGCCAACTGCGGCCGAAAACGAAATCAAAAAAGCTAGCTTCAATCAGAAGGAAAGTGGCCTGCGGCGAAGATCTTCTCAGGAAATCACAGGATCGGCCGAAAAGGCCCTCCACTCGCTCAAGGCCTCGAAGCGGTCCCGGAGGGGGTGCGCGCGGCCCAGCGAGACGCTAGACTCTGCGGCCCGGTCGAGGCTGGATCTCCGCGAGTCGTGGAGGCCGCGACGACCATAGGTCGGGGCGTGGCGCAGCCTGGCTAGCGCGCTGCAATGGGGTTGCAGAGGTCGGAGGTTCGAATCCTCTCGCCCCGACCATCTTTTTCCTGCTCAGCGGGAGCGGTGCGTCCTTCCTGCCCTTTCCGGGGCGCCAGGGAGCCGGAATCGGCCTCCCCAGGGGCATCCGCCGGGGTCTCCGCGGCTAGTGAAGCCGGACTCTGAGCGGCTTCCAGAGCCGCTTCCTCGGCCTGGCCCGGCTCGAAGGCGAGCAGCAGGCCACAGTAGATCAGGATGGCGGTCAGGTAGTGCATGGCGGGGACGCTCCCTGGATTGGTCGGAATCCCCGCGGCAGGATTGCAGCAGGGAACAGCCCGTGGACCAAGCCATTCCCGCCCAGAACGGCGCTTTCGCCTTGACTCCGCGTCGCCGAAACCGCCACGGATCCACCGATCCGCGCCGATTCCGGCTCCTTGATTCGAGCCGAAATCGCTTGTTCTGGCCAGGAAGCGCTTCCTCCACAGGCTGTTAACCTGTGCCAGCCATGAGTGAGGCCCCTCAGTTCGTCGTCATCGCCACCGGCAAGCCCCAGGGACTGCACCCGGCCGCCCAGGAGCTGATCTCGGCCGGCATCCAGGCGCAGGTGATGCCGCCCCCGGACGGCCAGACCAACACCTGAGGCGCCAAGTACCTGCTCGCGGTCGCGAGCGAACAGGCGGCGGCCGCGGTGGCCCACCTCCGGGCTGCCGAGCAGCGCGACATGACCGAGGATGAGCGCGCCGCCGCCGAGGCGGTGGTCGACCTGGACGCGGCGGAGAACGATTGTCCGGCCTGCGGCTTCACCGTGCCCGGCGGGGCCGAGCGCTGTCCGGATTGCGGACTGCGTCTCGGCCCCGCCTGAGCCCTTCGCCGCTGGAGCCAGCGGCTGACCGCGCCCTAGAGAGGGCCGGCGGCGGCCACCATCCGGGCGATGATGTCAGCCGATTCGAGCATCGGCTGTCCGTCCATCACCAGGCAGGGGCACTGGTCATTGCCCGCCAAGCCTTCCAGCTCGGCCTTCGCGGCCGCGTCCTCGCTGACGTTGGCCACCGCCATGGCACCCTCCAGGTGCAGATTGGCGCGAGCCAGCAGGGCGGCGCGGGAGAAGCCGCAGTCGCTCTTCACGTACAGCTTGGGGCTGGCGCCGAGCGCCTCGGCGGCGGCTCCAGGGCTGGCCGGCGGGTGGGCGGCGTTCACCTGTTCGCACAGGGCGGCCAGTTCGGCGATGTCCCGCGCGCCGCCGGGCCCGACCGAGCTGGCGTGGCGCACCACCCCGCCGGCGTCGATGATGACGGTGGCGCGGTCGGTGATGCCGGCCTCGTCCAGCCAGGCGCCGTATTCCTTGGCCATCGCGCCCTTGGGGTGGAAATCGGCGAGCAGCGGGAAGCTGACTCCGCCGAGGTCGGCGCCCCAGTTGGCGTGGCAGTAGATGCTGTCGATGGAGACACCCAGGACCTGGGTGTTGGCGTCGGCGAAGCGCTGCAGCAGCGCCTCGACGCCCGGGACCTCCCGCGATCAGGTCGGGGTGAAGTCGAGCGGGTAGAACAGCAGCATCACGTGGCGGCGCCCCGCGAACTGCTCGAGCGAGACCGTGCGCCCGAGGTGGTCGGGCAGCGCGAACGCGGGAGCTTGGCTTCCTTCGGCGATCATGGTTCCTCCGGTTGGGAAAGAGGGCCTCAGAGTACGACCGAGAGGATCACACGGGAAGCCACGTCCAGCTCGGCCGCCTGGGTCCAGACCACCAGGCCGCTGGCGCTGCCGGGCACCCGCATGACGAAGTTCGCCAGGCCGGTGGCGTCGGCGGTGGCGGAGCCCATCGGCACCGGGTTCAGGACGCCGAGGTCCACGTTCAGCGCCGGCCACGGCGTGGTGCCGAAGCCGCTCAGGGAGTAGAAGAACCACACCTCGCCGCCGGGCTGGGCGCCGCTGGCGGTGAAGCTGCAGTCCTGGCCGGCGTAGGGGTAGCTGAGCGAGTAGTGCAGGCTCGGCGGCAGGCCGGGCGCGTCGACGCTCCGGGCCAGGTTCACCCGGCCCCAGCCGTAGGTGTCGTCCTCTCCGGGCGGGCCGAGGTCATCGCAGCTGGTGAGCAGCTTGCTGACCACCTGGTCGTTGGTCCAGCTCGGATTGGCGGCCCAGATCAGGGCCACCGCGCCGTTGGTCAGCGGGCAGGAGAAGCTGGTGCCGCTGACGCCGGCGTAGCCGCCGCCCTTGATCGTGGTGAGCACGTTCTCGCCCGGCGCCATGCAGTCCAGGGCGCGGCCATAGCTCGACCAGCTGGTCTTCCAGTCGCCGGAGTTGGTGGCGCCGATCACGAGCACGTTGTCCCAGTCGAAGCCGGAGTGGTTGGTGGCGCTGTTGCCGGCGGCCCAGACCAGCACGCCGCCCCAGCCATGGATGGTGTCGCCGGTGGTGCCGACCGAGGGGCTCTCCACCCCGGAGTAGCTGACGCTGGCCGACTTGGCGCCGTTGCTGATCGCCCAGCGCGCGCCGTCGAGCAGGTCGCTCATGTAGGCGTTGCCGTTGCTCAGGTTGGTGGTCCGGATCGGCATCAGCGAGACCGACCAGTTCACCCCGGCGACGCCGCGGCCGTTGTCGCCGATGGCGCCGATGCAGCCGGCCACCGCGGTGCCGTGGCCGTTGATGTCCTCGATCTGGCCGCCGGCGGCCTGGCTGAGCTTGTCGGCCGAGTTGTAGCCGGGGACCAGGTGGGCGGCGAGGTCGGCGTGGCTGGTGTCCACCCCGGTGTCGACGAAGGCGGCGATGTAGCCCGAGTCGCCGGTGGTCACGTCCCAGGCCAGCTCGGACTGCATGTTCTGGTGGTGCCACTGGCCGCCGAAGCGCGGGTCGTCGGGGGTGGTGGCGATCGGGGCGCACATCCAGTCGGGGGTGACGTACTCGTAACTGCCGCTGGCCATCAGCAGGCGGGCGTAGCCGAGCTCGTCCCAACCCGCCGGGACCTCGAACACGAATTCGCGGACCTCGGGGTACTCGCGGACCAGGTGGGGGCCGAGTTCGGCGCGGGCGCGGTCGACGGCGGCGGCGTCGGCCAGCGGGCGGGCGATCAGGCGGCCGGACAGCCAGCGCTCGCCGGGGCGCTCGGCGAAGT
>CAZXTO010000330.1:0-4086 GCA_964643675.1 uncultured Planctomycetales bacterium | reverse complement strand
CACCGGCTGCGGACGGGAGCGCCGCGAGCGGCCAGGCGGCCCCGGCCTCCTCGGCCGAGGGCGGCGAGCTGCGCCGCGACGGCTTCGTCGATCCGGTGGTGGTCGACAGCCTGCTGCGCCCCTACCTCACCGAGGAGAGCTACGCCCGCGCGATCGAGGCCATCGGCGGCGACGGGCCGGCGACGGGTGGCCTGATGGAGCAGCTGATCGGCTTCCTGAACGGCGCCGGCGCGCTGCCCGAGCTGCGACGGCTCGCGGCCAAGAAGCCCGCGGCGGCGGCGGATCCTGGCGGCGCTGGCACCACCACGGCGGCGACGGCCGAACCGGCCACCGATGGGGAGCCGCTCTACCTCGACTTCTCGGGCCAGTACGGCCGCGACCTGCTCGAGGAGGTCGCGCGCTACGCGCTGGTGGTGGCCGAGATCGCCCGCCACGGCGGCTTCGACCTGATCCACGCCCACGACTGGATGACCAACCTGGCCGGCGCCGCCGCCGCCAAGGTCTCGGGCAAGCCCCTGGTCACCCACGTGCACGCGACCGAGTTCGACCGCAGCGGCGAGAACTTCAACCCGCGGGTGAAGGCGCTGGAGCAGCTCGGCCTGGACTACGCCGACCGGGTCTGCTGCGTCAGCCACTACACCGCCGGCGTGCTCGAGCAACGCTACCGGGTCGACCCGGCCAAGCTGCGGGTGGTGCACAACGCCGTCACCCACGAGGAGCAGGAGCACGAGTTCCACTGGAAGAAGTCGATCCCGGAGCCGATCGTGCTGTTCCTGGGCCGGGTCACCTTCCAGAAGGGCCCGGACTACTTCATCGACGCCGCCGCGCGCGTGGTCGCCGAGCTGCCCGACGCCAAGTTCGTCATGAGTGGCAGCGGCGACATGCTGCCGGCCATGATCGAGCGCGCGGCCCGGCTGGGCATCGCCCGCAACATCCACTTCACCGGCTTCCTGCGCGGTGAGGACGTCGAGCGCATGTACTCGATGGCCGACCTGTACGTGATGCCCTCGGTGTCCGAGCCCTTCGGCATCTCCCCGCTGGAGGCGATGGCCCTCGACGTCCCGGTCATCGTCTCGAACCAGAGCGGGGTCTCGGAGATCCTCTCCAACGCCCTCAAATTCGACTTCTGGGACGTCGAAGACCTGGCCAACAAGATCCTGGCGCTGCTGACGCGGCGCGCCTTGCGCGAGCAGCTCATCGACGAGGGCCGCGACGAGGTGCGCCGCATGCGCTGGGAAGCCCGCGCGGAGCTGGTCCGCGACGTCTACCGCGAATTGGTTGCATGACTTCCGTCGTCTTCTACTTCCAGGTGCACCAGCCCTTCCGGCTGCGGCGCTACACCTTCTTCGACATCGGCGCCCGCCACGACTACTTCGACGACGCCGAGAACGAGCGCCTGCTGCGCCGCGTGGCCCAGAAGTGCTACCAGCCGATGAACGAGCTGATCCTGCGGCTGGTCGAGCGGCACGACGGCGCCTTCCGCTGCGCCTTCTCGATCACCGGCACGGCGCTGGACCAATTCGAGCTGTGGGCGCCGGAGGTGCTCGAGCAGTACCAGCGGCTGGCGGAGACGGGCTGCGTCGAATTCCTCGGCGAGACCTCGCACCACTCGCTGGCCTCGTTGGGCGACCCGGACGAATTCGCCGCCCAGGTCGGCAGCCACGCGGCCCGCGTCGAGCGGCTGTTCGGCCGCCGGCCGACCACCTTCCGCAACACCGAGCTGGTCAGCGACAACGAGGTCGCCCGCGCCGCCGAGCAGCTCGGCTTCACCGGCATCCTGGCCGAGGGCGCCGACCACCTGCTGGGCTGGCGCAGCCCGCACCACGTCTACCGGCCGGAAGGCTGCGAGCGGCTCAAGACCCTGCTGCGCTCCTACCGCCTGTCCGACGACATCGCCTTCCGCTTCAGCAACCGCCAGTGGAAGGAGTGGCCGCTTCCGGCCGACCGCTTCGCCAACTGGGTCCACGAGGTCGAGGGCGAGGACGCCGCCATCGGCTTGTTCATGGACTACGAGACCTTCGGCGAGCACCAGTGGGAGGACACCGGGATCTTCGACTTCATGGAGCACCTGCCGGAGCTGGTGCTGAGCAAGCCCGGCTTCCGCTTCGAGACGCCGGCCGAGCTGTTCGCGCGCGTCGACCCGGTCGGCCGCCTGGACATCCCCTACCCGGTCTCCTGGGCCGACATGGAGCGCGACCTGACCGCCTGGCTCGGCAACCACATGCAGCGCTCGGCCATGGAGGCGCTGTACCAGACCGGCGCCGAGGTGCGCCGCCTCGGCCCGCGCCACCCCGAGCTGCTCGAGCGCTGGCGCAAGCTGACCACCTCGGACCACCTCTACTACATGTGCACCAAGTGGTTCTCGGACGGCGACGTGCACAAGTACTTCAGCCCTTACGGCACCCCCCACGACGCCTTCATCGCCTTCATGAACGTGCTCGACGACCTCGCCCGCCGCGCCCAAGAGGCCGGCCCGGCCGCCACCACGGTCCCCGCCGCCACCCCTGGTCAGGAGGACAAGCAAGGATGAGTCCGCACACGCTGTTCGAAGTCTCCTGGGAAGTCGGCAACAAGGTCGGCGGCATCCACACCGTGATCTCGACCAAGGTGCCGACCCTGGTCGAGCGCCACGGCGACGACTACGTCACGATCGGCCCGTGGCTGCTCGGCGAGCACGGCGAGGACGGCGTGTTCGAGCCCGAGCCGGGCTTCGAGGCCTTCTGCGAATCCTGCCACGAGCTGGGCGTCGACGTCCGGGTCGGCCGCTGGCGCGTACCCGGCAGCCCGCGCATGATCCAGGTCGGCTTCTCCGGCCTGTTCGCGCGCAAGGACGAGATCCTGGCCGAGCTGTGGGAGGACTACCGGGTCGACTCGCTGCTGGGCGGCTGGGACTACGTCGAGCCGGTGCTGTTCGGCCACGCCGCGGCGATGGTGATCGAGCGCTGGTGGGAGGACCACGTGGCGCCCAGGCGCGGCGCCGCGGTGGCGCAGTTCCACGAGTGGATGACCGGCTCCGGCCTGCTCTACCTGAAGCGCGAGGTGCCGGCGATCGGCACCGTCTTCACCACCCACGCCACCGCGCTCGGGCGCTCGCTGTCGAGCGGCGGCCAGTCGCCTGCCGAGGGCTTGGGGGACCAGGAGCCCGAGGTGGCGGCCGAGCTGGTCGGGGTGCGCTCCAAGCACTCGCTGGAGTCGATCACCGCCCAGGAGGCCGACGCCTTCACCACCGTCAGCGAGGTGACGGCCGAGGAGGCCGAGCTGCTGCTCGGCCGCGCGCCGGAGCCGATCACTCCCAACGGCATCGACGTCGCGGTGGTCGACGACGCCGCCGGCGGGGTCGGGCGCGAGGAGGCGCGGGAGCGCCTGCGCAACCTGGCGGCGGCGATGCTCGGCGAGGACCTCGAGGACGCCGCCCTGATCTGCACCTCGGGCCGCTACGAGTTCCACAACAAGGGCTACGACCTGCTGCTGCGCGCCCTCAATCGCCTCGACCGACGTGAGGGCTCCCCGGTGATCCTGTTCGCCCTGGTCCCGGCCGGCAACACCGGCCCGGCCAAGGACCTGCTCGACCGCCTGGTGCAGCCGCCCCCCCTGCCCGCGGCGCCGCTGTCCGGCTCCACCCACAACCTCATCGACCCGGTCCACGACCCCTTCCAGGTCCACTGCGCGGAATTCGGCCTGAGCAACGAGCACGGCTCGCGGGTGCGGGTGGTGCAGGTGCCGGTCTACCTGCACGGCGACGACGGCGTGCTCGGGCTGCCCTACGAGGCGGTGCTGCGGGCGATGGACCTGAGCTGCTTCCCGAGCTTCTACGAGCCGTGGGGCTACACGCCGGTCGAGAGCCTGGCGGTGGGCGTGCCGACCGTCACCAGCGACTGCGCCGGCTTCGGCCGCTGGTCCGAGGCCGAGGGCATGGGCCCCAGCCGCGGCGTGCACCTGTTGAAGCGGGTCGGCGTCGAGGACGAGGAGGCCGCCGACGCCCTGGCCGATCACATCGAGCAGGCGATCGGCGCCGAGGGCGACCCGGCCCACATCGCGAGCGCCTGCCGCGAGGCGGCCGGCAGCCTGGCCTGGCAGCAGATGATC
>CAZXTO010000329.1:0-4104 GCA_964643675.1 uncultured Planctomycetales bacterium | reverse complement strand
CCACGAGCAGGAGGAACCGGAGAAGCATGGGGAGGGACGGAGCCGGGGGATCGGCGCCTGCAGGGGATGGGAAGGAAGCCAAAGGAACCCTACCCCGCCATTCTCCCCAGCGCCGTTATTCCTCGAATTCCTCCCTCAAGTTGAGGATCCTCGCCCCCGGCTGCGGGCCGGCGTAGGTGATGCCGAGCGGCGGATTCTGGGTCGCGTCCGGGTCGAAGACCAGGTCGGCGTTGTTCAACACCGCGCCGTTGACGACCAGCAGCTGGCCATGGAAGGCCACCCGGTTGACGTTGTCCATGGTGTGCCAGAAGGACACGCCGGTGAAGGTGTTCACGAGCCCGGTCTCGTCCGAGATCACCGCCGCCGGCGCCACCAGGCCGATGTTCGGGTGCACGCCCTGGTCGCCGCCGCCGATCTTGTTGACGTGCTTCAGGACCACGCGGTTGCGCGCCGGACCGCGCAGGTCGTAGTCGTTGGCCACGTAGATGATCGCGCCGCCGCGCAGCTCGACGTCGTCGAGGGTCAGCTCCTGGCCGGGGTCGAGCACGAACAGCGCGGTCTCCTCCACCACCACGCTCTCCAGGCGCGAGATGCGGTCGTAGACCACCACCCGCGGATCGGCCGCCAGGTAGGGATCGAGGTCCCAGGACGGCATCATCAAGGGCAGGGTGGTGGTGCGCTCGTCGCTGCCCGGCAGGTAGGGCACGATGCCGTGCTTGTAGAGCGTCCCGGTGACCGAGGTGCTCGAGAAGGCGAAGTCGCCGAGCGGCACGTCGGCCGTCGGCAGCCAGTCGCCGCCGCCCAGCCCATCCGGCACCCAGTCGTAGACGCCGCCCGGGGTGTCGGACATGGCGATGTCGCCCTCGACGGTGCAGTGGCGCATCTCCACCTCGGGCCCCAGCACCGCCAGCGCCTTGTTCTGGACCAGGTCAGAGGTGGCGACCTCCACCTCGGCCAGCAGCACGCAGCGCGAGGAGTCGGCGTCGGCCTGGACCCGCAGGGTGGTCACCTCCACGCCGTAGCCGCCGCCGGATTGCTCCTGGCGCTCGACCAGGATCCAGTCGCCGTCGATCAGCATGCCGTCCACCCCGGTGCCGTTCCACAGCGGGTCGAGCGCGAGCTGGCGCTGACCGAACTCCAGGCCGGAGAGGGCGCTGAGCTCCGCCTGCAGACCATGGCTGAGGTCGCGGGCGATCTGCACCTGCAGCCGCGCCGAGACGCTGAAGCTGGTCGCCAGCCCACCGACGATCAGGACCAGGAAGATCACCAGCAGCAAGCCGCTGCCTCGGATCGGCCGCTGCGCCGCCTGGGGTCGAACCCGTCGAACGAGGAAAATGCCTGATGGGGAGAGGGAGTCTCCCCCCTCCCTAGCGGCCGCGGAGCGCCCCCACTCCAGCCCGAAATCCGGAGGCCTCGAGCCGGACCGGCTCAGAAGCTGAAGAACTGCAGCTCGGCGAGCTCGCCGTCGAGCTTGCGGGAGGCGGCGGGCGCCTGCGGCTCGAGCTCCTCGGCCAGCGCCTCGGCCTCGGCCAGGTAGGCGCGGTAGAGCGCCGCTCGGTCGGGCGCGCTGATCTCCGGATCGGGCGCGCGCTCGCGCAGCGCGGTCGCGAGGTCGAAGCGGTCGGTCTCCTCCGGTTGCTCGCGGTGGCACCAGATCGCGGCGCGCAGGTCGAAGTCGTAGAGCGGCAGGAAGGCCCAGCCGCGGCGGGCGACGAAGTCGACCGCGTCGATCAGGAAGTCGGCCTCGGCGTCGTCCATCGCGTAGTGGAAGCCGACCCGGCACCAGCCGGGCTTGATGCCCATCCACCCCTCCTGCACCGCCGCGCGGTAGCGCTCCGAGGTGGCGACGTCGATCTCGAGCAGGGCGTGGCCGTAGGGGCCGGCGCAGCTGCAGCCGGCGCGGCTCTGGATGCCGAACAGGTCGTTCAGCAGCACGGTCAAGAACTTCGGGTGCAGGTAGCCGCCGCGCGGGTCGCGGATGTTGAAGGAGACGATCGCGGTGCGGTGGACCGGGTCCGGATCGCCGAGGATCTCGATGCCCTCGTGAGCGCCCCAGCGGGCGAAGGCGCGGCCCAGCAGCTCGGCCTCGCGCGCCTCGATGCGCTCGGCGCCGACCGCCTCCTTGACCAGGAAGGCCAGCGCCGCCTTCATCGTCTGCAGCACGCCGGGCGTGCCGGCCTTCTCGCGCTCCTCGATGTCCGGGATGAAGTCGTGGTCGTGCGGGCCGACGTAGTCGACCGTGCCGCCGCCGCCGACGCTGGGCGGCAGCTCGTGGTGGTAGATGCGCTCCTGGAACAGCAGGATGCCGCTCGACCCCGGCCCGCCGAGGAACTTGTGCGGCGAGATGAAGACCGCGTCCAGCGAGGGGTCGCCGCCCTCGGGTCCCGGCTCGGGGTTCATGTCGATCGGCACGTAGGGCGCGCAGGCGGCGTAGTCGAAGCTGGCCAGGGCGTCGTGGGCGTGCAGCAGGCGCGCGATCTGGTGCACCGGGCTCAGCCGACCGGTGACGTTCGAGGCGGCCGAGAAGGAGCCGATCCGCAGGCGGCCCTGGTAGCGCGGGTCCTGGAGCAGCGCCTCGCGGTGGTCGAGGTCCAGGCCGCCGTCGGCGGCCAGGCCCACCGGCACCACCTCGGCCAGGCTCTGGCGCCAGGTGATCTCGTTCGAGTGGTGCTCGTAGGGGCCGACGAAGACCACCGGCCGGCGCTCGCGCAGGAAGGCCTCGAAGCCGCCCGCGGCCTCCCCCATGTGGGCGCGCCGCAGCTGCGCCAGCAGCTGCCCGGTGGCCGGCGGCAACGCCACCCCGACCAGCTGCTGGAACTTGTCGATGGCGGCGGTGGAGCCGGCGCCGATCGCGATCAGGCGGCCGTTCGGCCCGGCGTTCACCGCCTGCTTGATCGCGGTCTCGGCCTGGTGCAATAGGCGGGTCATGCTGCGGCCGGAGACGTCGTCCTCGGTGTGGGTGTTGGCGTAGATCCGCTGCACCCGCATCAGGAAGCGCTCGACGAAGCCCAGGCAGCGCCCCGAGGCGGTGTAGTCGGCGTAGGTCATCAGCCGCCGACCGAAGGGCGTGTCGAAGCGGGCGTCGGCGCCGACGATCTCGCGGCGCAGGGTGTCGAAGTCGAGCTCGGGCAGGTCCATGACGGGGGGTTGCGTGGTGGCGCGGAGCGGGTCGGGGGGAGGTGCGGGGCGGAGTCCGCGGGAGGGCGGCGGCAGGCGCCGCGGCGAGCGCGCGGCTCAGGAGATCCAGATGCGGACGCCGACGACGACCCACTCGCCGTCGCGTCGCTCCAGCTCGACGGAGTGGCCGCCGCCGTCGAGCGGACCGCGGACCTCTCCGGTCATGACCTCGGCGTGGTCGACGTCGAGGACCGAGATCGAGATCAACGGCGGCTCGACCTGATCATGCGCCAGGGCGGCGGCGGCGATCCGCTGCAGCTCGGCCGGCGACGTGGCCTCGGCGCCGGCGCCGCGCACCGCCACGCCCTCGAGCGAAGGGCCAGCGACCGGCTCCAGCTCGGCCGAGGGCGAGCACGCTGCCCAAACGGCCAGGGCGCCGACCGGGATCAGGGCGGCGAGGACGAGGGCGCGGAGGCTCATGCCTCCACTCTAGGACACCACGGCGAGCGCCCCAAGCCCGGCCAGATCCGGGCCAGGCCGAAGGCCGCCCGCACCAGGATCCAGGCGGCGGTCACGATCCAGACCCCGCGCAGGGCGCCCGGCGAGCCGGGATCGAGCAGCATCAGGCCGCCGGCGCCGACCACGAAGGCGGCCGCCATGACGTTGCGCAGGTACCGGTAGTCGGTCGCGCCCCAGGGCGGGCCGTCGGTGGCGAAGGAGAGCGCGTTGAGCGGCTGCGCCAGCGCCGCCGGCAGCCAGGCGGCGGCGAAGGCGGCGCGCGCCTCGGGCGACACCAGCTGGCCGGCGAGGAAGGGCTCCGCCGCCAGCATGCCGAGCGCCAGGGCCACCCCGGCGCCGAAGCTCCAGCCGCAGCAGACCGCCGCCACCCGCCGCGCCTGCGCCAGATCACCGGCGCCGAAGAAGTAGCCGACCAGGCTCTGGGCGCTGACCGCGAAGGCGTCGAGCACCAGGGCGGTGACCACCAGC
>CAZXTO010000328.1:0-4113 GCA_964643675.1 uncultured Planctomycetales bacterium | reverse complement strand
GGCGTCGTCGGCCCCGTCCGGGACCTCGGGCGCGGGCGGCATCGGCAGCCACAGGGCCAGCTCGGCAACCTGGGCCCGCAGCTCCTGCTCGCGGCCCTCCAGCTCCTTCAGCCGGGCCTTGGTCGCCTTCTGCTGGTCGAGCGCGCCGGCGCGCTCCTCGGGGCTCATCTTGCCCAGCTTCTTCGAGGCAGCCTTGAGCTCGGCGCGCAGGTTCTCGACCTGGGTCAGCAGCTCGCGGTGGCCGGCGTCGGCCGCCAACAGGGCGTCGACGTCGGCGTTGATGCGCTTGCGCCGGGCGGCGTCGCGTACTTCGTCCGGGTGCTCCCGGACCCACTTCAGGTCCAACAAGGCTCTTCTCCTCTCGGGGTCCGCCCGATTACAGGGCGGCGCGTCGCTTCATTCCACCCAGCCGGTGTCGATCTTGCCGAACCAGGGGTGCTTCTTCATCGTCATCCGGACCGGCGGCATGGCGCCCTTCTTGAGCTCCAGCTCCAGGCTCTGCGGCAGGTAGGCGAAAGGCCAGTGGGCCATGACCTCCTCCGCGGTGGAGCCGCGCAGCTCGCCGGCGGCCTTCTCGCCCTTCAGCTCGACCTCGACCCCGAACAGCGGCGCGCCGACGCTGCGCACGTAGCGCTCCCCGGCCTTGCCGGTGACGCAGATGGTCTCGCCGTCGATCAGCAGCCTGTTGCCCTCGAGCCGCTTGTCGACCTGGAAGGTGAAGGGGGCGCCGAACTCGAGCACCTCGGTGGCGCCCTCGGCGACGTCGATGGTGATGCCGAGGCCGGTGCCGGGCACGATGATCGCCTCGGAGCCCTTGGAGCCGCGCACCAGGCCCTGCTGGAACTTGTAGCGGCCGATCGGGACCTCGAGCACGCCGCCCTTGCCGACCATCAGGTCGATCATGGTGCCCTTGATCTGCGAGGTCTCGGCGTTCAGCACCAGGCTGCTCAGCTTGACCCCCTTGAGGCCCTTCATCGAGATCTTGATCTTGCCGGTCTTGGGCGCCATCTGGCGCAGCTTGATCGCGCCGGGGTAGATGTGGTCCTCGACCTGCAGCTCGAACCAGCCGCCCTTGCCGTCGGTGATGAAGCGGCTGTAGGGCTGAGCCTGCTTGCCCTTGCCGAGCAGCACCGAGTCATAGCGGTACAGCCAGGTGTCCTTGGGCATGCCGTGGGCGCCGGTCAGGCCCAGCTCGCCGTAGCCGTAGGCGCCGTCGCCGTTGGTGTCGTAGAGGGTCAGCTTGCCGAAGGGGGTGTCCCCGGTCATGGCCGCGATCGAGCGGTAGAACACCGTGCTGCTGCCGTCGTTGACCGACAGGTTCAGCTCGGCGCCGTGGTACATGTCGCGGTCGATGCCGCCGGCCAGCATCAGGGCATGGTCGACCACGCGGCCGTCGGCCAGCTTGCGACGGTAGGGCACGGTGACCGGCTTGGTGGCAAGCTTGAATTCCTCGCTGGGGCCGTCGCCGCCGTCGAGCACGAACTTGGCGAAGGCGGTGCGGCGCACCACCACCGGCGGATCGAAGGGGTGCAGCGGCGCCTCGGTGCCGGCCTCGTGGGTGCCGGCCAGCATCCAGCTGAGCCGGTGGTCGTCGGCCAGGTCGTTGGGGTGACTGACCGCGAGCGGCTTCTTCTCCAGCCCGAAGGCCAGCGCCACGTCGACCCAGTCGGCGCCCTCGGCCGGCTGGATCTCGAAGCGCGAGACCTTGCGCTGGCCGACCTCCCCCGTCTCCGGGTCGGGCAGGCCGAGCTTGGCCCGCATCTCGGCCGCCAGCTTCCTGACGGTGTCGTAGTCCTGGTCGTTGGTCAGGCCCAGGTTCTCGCGCACCGCCATGTAGTCGACGTAGCAGTCGAGCGCGCGCTGGTCGTCGCCGCCGGCGTCGGTCAGGTCGCTGTTGAAGGCGTTGCCCTGGATGTAGAGCAGCACCGCCAGGTAGTACTGGTCGCCGGTCTGGCGCAGCGCCGGCACCACCACCTCGGAGTCCTGGCGCACCGGCTCCCAGGCGGCCTCGGTCTTCTTCTGCAGCGCCTCGGCGTGCATCGTGATCAGCAGCGGGTAGTTCTTGGTGATGATCTCGAAGCGGTTGCGCCGCGTCGTCTCGCTCATCAGCTGCAGGTAGCGGTCGTAATTGCGCGCGAAGGAGCTGTGGTGGACCCGCTGCCAGGAGTCGATGAAGGTGTCGACCCAGACGTTCAGCGACTCGGACGGGTTCTGCGCGCGGTCGCCCGCGGTGGACACGAACTCGGTGATCGCCGAGTCCTTGAACTTGCGCAGCAGGCCGTCGATCGCCTTCTTGTCGTTCAGCTCGAGCGCGGCGGCGTACTGCGTCCGGAATTCCTCGGCCGGGTCCTGCATGACGGGGACCGCCGCGGCCGAGATGGGGACTGCGAGAAGCAGGCTGGCCAGCATGGCCGCCAATTCTACCTTTGCCGACGGTCCCGCGAGCGACGCTCCAGGAATTGCCGCTCCTTGCGGCTGAGGCTGTTGATCCCCTCGGCGCTGATCTTGGCCAGGATCCGGTCCAGCTCGGCCTCCTCGGCCTGGGAGCTCTGGCGCTGCCGCTGCTGCTTGGCACCGGCCCGCTTCTCCCGCCACCGCGTCAGCGGCCCGAAGCCGCGCTGGAAGCCGCCCGCCCACCACCAGCCGAGGGCGGCGCCGGCCAGGTGGACGTCGACCGCGACCCCGCCGGTCTGGCCGGCGAGGGCGAACAGGAAGCCCATCAGGTCGAGCAGCAGGTAGACCAGGAACAGCGTGATCATGCGGAAGCGGATCAGGCCGAACAGGTTCAGAACCCGGTCCGGGTAGACCGCGGCGTTGACCGCGATCACGGCGCTGACCACGCCAGAGCCGCCGATCACCGGGATCGCGAAGGGCCCACCCACCACGAGGTGCAGCAGCAGGTGCACCACGACGCCGGCCGCCACCGCCGCCGCGACCAGCTTCCAGAATCGGCGGCCGCGGTAGAGGGCCTCCGCCTCCTGGCCGAAGATCC
Source organism: uncultured Planctomycetales bacterium (assembly GCA_964643675.1). Classification (GTDB taxonomy): domain Bacteria; phylum Planctomycetota; class UBA1135; order UBA1135; family UBA1135; genus J029. Next base: position 1,121 of record CAZXTO010000328.1, on the reverse strand, counting down.
ACAGCAGCAGGGCGTTCATCGCCAAGTGCCAGAGCCCCGGGAAGGCCTCGTGGCCGAGGGCGTAGCCGACCAGGCCAGGCAGGTAGTGGAGCTGCCCCTCGAACAGGGCGCCAAAGTCCATCACGAAGACCGGCTCCAGGCCGGAGCCACCCAGCAACCCCGACAGGGAATAGACCACCCAACAAACGAGCCACAGGATCAGCAGGCGGCGGACTTCGGGGGCGGCACTAGGCATGGGCGTCGGGCGACGGCATTCTAGGGGGTTGGAAGCCATGACTGGAACCTCCGAGACGAGCGCGAACATCCTGGACGGCAAGGCCCTGGCGGCGCAGATCCGCGCCGGCATCGGCGAGGACGTGGCGGCCGGCACCGCCGAGGGCAAGCCGGTCCCCGGGCTGGCCACGGTGCTGGTCGGCGACGACCCCGCCAGCCACATCTACGTGCGCAACAAGCGCCGCGCCTGCGAGGAGGTCGGCTTCGCCAACTTCCACATCGAGCTGCCGGCCGAGACCTCGCAGGAGGAGCTGCTGGCGCGGGTCGCCGAGCTCAACGCCGACCCGGCGGTGCACGGCATCCTGGTGCAGCTGCCGCTGCCCGCGCCCATCGACGAGCAGGCGGTGCTGATGGCGGTGGACCCGGCCAAGGACGCCGACGGCTTCCACCCGCTCAACCAGGGCGCGCTGCTGCAGGGCGCGCCGAGCCTGCGCCCGTGCACCCCGCGCGGGGTGATGGCGCTGATCGACGAGACCGGCCTCGAACTCAAGGGCAAGCGCGCGGTCGTCGTCGGCCGCTCCAACATCGTCGGCAAGCCGGTCTCGCTGATGCTGCTCGAGCGCCACGCCACGGTCACGATCTGCCACTCGCGCACCGCCGACCTGGCGGCCGAGGTCGCCAACGCCGACGTGGTGGTGGCGGCGGTCGGCGTCGCCAAGCTGGTGCAAGGCGACTGGATCAAGCCCGGCGCGGTGGTGATCGACGTCGGCATGAACCGCGACGAGGACGGCAAGCTGTGCGGCGACGTCGACTTCGCCGGCGCCCTCGAGCGCGCCGGCTGGATCACGCCGGTGCCCGGCGGGGGCGGCCCCATGACCATCGCCATGCTGCTCCAGAACACCCTGGAC
>CAZXTO010000327.1:0-4116 GCA_964643675.1 uncultured Planctomycetales bacterium | reverse complement strand
GCGCGGTGGCAGGCGGCTTCCAGTCGCCTGTTGCCGTGGCGCTCGGCCAGGGCCCCGAAGGCCCCCAGCGCCGCCCCGGCGTAACCGGCCCGCTCCAGGGCGTCGGCCCAGGCGAAGCCCTTGTCCAGGCTGGCGGGGTTCTTGATGAAGGCGCGGCGCCGCGAGCGCGCCTCCCCCTCGGCGTTGCGCGCCAGCTTGCTGATGCCGGCGGCCATGCCGGCCGGGCCGGCGCCGAGCTTGCCGAACAGGCCCTTCTTGCCCTCGCCCAGCTTCATCAGCGCCCGGGCCAGCAGCTCGGAGGCGCGCGCCTCGCCCGGCGCGAAGTCCAGGACCTGGTCACAGAGTTCCGCGGCGAAGTCGGCCTGGCCGCGCTGGAGGGCCTCTTCGGCCCGGTCGAGGTGCTTCTTCAGATCCATGGTGATTGCGGGACGAGGCTATTCTATGGCCTAAGGAAGGCCGTCAATGGACATCGTCCTCTACCCCGATCCGCGCCTGCGGAAACGCAACGCCCCCGTCGAGAACTTCGACGAGGAGCTCGCCGCCACCGCGCGCGAGATGTTCCAGCTCATGTACAAGACCAAGGGCGTCGGCCTGGCCGCGCCCCAGGTGGGCCTGAACATCCAGCTGATGGTCTACAACCCGGAGGGGGACGCCGAGAAGCCCGGCGGCGAGACCGTGCTGTGCAACCCGCGCATCGTGCGACGGGCCAAGGACAAGGAGTTCGAGGAGGAGGGCTGCCTGAGCTTCCCCGGGGTCTACGCCCAGGTGCAGCGGCCGGCCTCGGTGGTGGTCGAGGCGCAGGACCTGAAGGGCGAGGAGTTCAGCCTCGAGCTGGACGCCTGGGAGGCGCGCATCTTCCAGCACGAGTTCGACCACCTCGACGGCATCCTGTTCACCGACCGCCTGACCCCAGCCAACAAGACCCTGGTGAAGGGGCGGCTGGACGACCTCGAGGCGACTTACAAGGAACGTGCGCAGGCTTGAGGGCCTCGACGCGCTGCCGGCCGGCCTGCGGGGCGGCGCGGTGGCGACGGTCGGCGTCTTCGACGGCGTCCACCTCGGCCACTTCGTGGTCATGCGGCGGGTGGTGGAGCGGGCGCGCGAGCTCGGCGCCACCCCGGCGGTGGTGACCTTCTCCGGCCACCCCAAGAACGTGCTGGTCGGGCGCGCCCCCGCCACCGTGACCAGCCTGGAGCACCGGCTGCTGCTGTTCGAGCGCGCAGGCATCGAGGCGGCGCTGGTGCTGGAATTCACCCCCTTGCTGCGCGAGCTGAGCGCCGAGGCCTTCGCCCGCCGGGTGCTGGTCGAGGGCATGGGCGCGCGCGAGCTGGTGCTCGGCTTCGACTCCAAGTTCGGCAAGGACCGCGGCGGCACGGTCGAGTCGCTGCAGCCGCTGGCCGCCGAGCTGGGCTTCGGCCTGACCGAGGTGCCGCCGATGCGGCTAGGCGAACGCGCGGTCAGCTCGACCGCGATCCGCGAGGCGGTGCAGCTCGGCGAGCTGGAGCGGGCCGCGACCATGCTCGGCCGGCCGGTCAGCCTGCTCGGAACGGTGCGGCGCGGCGACGGCCGCGGCCGCGAGCTCGGCTTCCCGACCGCCAACCTGGACCCCCACCACGAGCTGCGGCCGCCGGACGGGGTCTACGCGGTGCTGGTGCTGCTCGACGGCGAGCTGCGCCCGGCGGTGGCCAACATCGGCGAGCGGCCGACCTTCGGCAGCCCGGGGCACTCGGTCGAGGTCCACCTGCTCGACTGGAGCGGCGACCTCTACGACCGCGAGCTCGAGGTCCACTTCCTCGAGCTCCTGCGCCCCGAAGGGACCTTCGCCGGCGCCGCCGAACTCGTCGCCCAGATCGGGCGCGACGTCGAAGCGGCGCGGGCCTCCGCCGCGGAGGCGCCGGCGAGATGGACGATCCCCGGGCCCTACCTGCCCATCGAACATCCCGGCTCCGGCGCCGAAAGCGGTTAGCAAGGGCGAGGACTGCGACCGCCATGGCCGTCGATCGACGGTCTCCCCCGGTCGGCCGCAATCCTGCCGTGCGGAGGAGATGACCCCGCCGCCGCCCGGGCGGCGGGCAGAAATTCGGCGGTCCCGCTTTTTTCCTGGGCGGCATAGTGATTCCGATGGCCCGCTCTACCCCTGCGATCCCGGTCGAGGAGCTCCTCCAGCACAGCGCCTGGGTGCGCTCGCTGGCCCGGTCGCTGGCGCGCGACGAGGCCAGCGCCGAGGACCTGGTCCAGGAGACCTGGCTCCGCGCCCTGCGCCGGCCTCCCCGCGAGGGGGTGCCCGCAAAGCCTTGGCTGGCCAGGGTGATGCGCAACCTCCAGCTGTCGCGGCAGCGCGCCGCCGGCCGCCGGGCTCGGCGCGAGACCGTCTCCGCGAAGCGCGGTAGCGGGACCGCCGAGGCGGTGTCCGAGGCGGTCGAGCGGGCCGACCTGCAGGCCCGGCTCGTGGCAGGGGTCCAGCAGCTCGGCGATCACGAGCGCGTGGTCGTGATCCTGCGGTATTTCGAGGGCCTGCCGCCGCGCAAGATCTCCGCCCAACTGGGAATCCCGGTCGAGACCGTGCGCAAGCGGCTCCAGCGGGCCCGGGCCCGGCTGCGCGACCTCCTCTCCCACCAGCTCGGTCCCGCCTGGCGGGACAGCTGCCTCGCTTTCGCCGCGGCCGGATCCGGCCTCGGCCCCCTGACCACCACCCTATTGATGAACACCTCCCTGAAGATCACCCTCGCCACCACCGCCGCCGGCCTGCTCGCCTGGTGGGCCTGGCCGGAACCGAGCATCCCGCCGGCAGTCGAGGTGGCGGCGGAGCGAGCGGCGGCGCCGGCGGCCGACCGGGTGGCCAAGGCTGCCGGAGAGGAAGGAACCGCCGAGGCCGCCGGCCGGACCTCGCTCGAGGTGCGAGCAGCGGCCGTCCCCGATGCCCCCGAGTGGGTCCTCGAGCCGGGTTGGCTGGGCTGGATCGGCCAGGTCGTCGACCCGGAAGGGGAGCCCGTGCCGGCGGCGCAGGTCCTGGTGGAGATCGAACGGAGCTCCCGCATCATCCCGACCGACGATCAGGGCCGCTTCTTCTGGATGAAGAGCTACGGACGGAAGCGCGGGCTGTTTCGCTTCACCGCCCTGCACCCGGGCATGATCGGCGATCGCCTCCGCCCCGCGGCCGACGCCCCGCCGACCCGCTTCGAGCTGCCCCTCCGCCCGGCCGGCTCGGTACCGATCCGCGTGGTCGCAGAGCGCACCGGCGCGCCGGTCGCCGGGGTCGAGCTGAGCCTGAGCCAGGGCAGGTCCGTGGGTTCCGGGATCACCGGGCCGGACGGCCTGGCGATGGTGCCCGCCCAGGAGGCGGGGGCGGCCTCGATCGAGGTCCTGCCGCAGGGGCCGGCCATCGGGATGGTGGTCGAGAAGGAGGTGGCTCCCGGCAGCGGCGTGGTGCTCGAGCTAGCGGTCCGGACCTACCCGCGCCGGGCGACGCTCCGGGTCGAGGACGAACGGGACGGATCGCCGGTCCCCGGGCTCCGCCTCTACCAGGCCATCGCGCCTTCGGGCGGCCGCGCACGGGAGGAAGACTGGCAGCTCCAGGAACGGGAGATCGAGCACGGCCGCTGCGAACTGGAGGCGCCGCCCGGCGGCCCGATCTGCGTGGCGGCGATCGCCGAGGGATACTTCGCCGCCGCCGGCACGATCATCGGCGAAGGCGAGCAGGTCATCCGCATGCGGAAGCTGCCGAGCACCGAGGTGCAGGTGGTCGCCCAGGGCGAGCCGATCACGGCCCCCGCGCGGATCCGCTGGTCGATGAGGCCGATCTACCAGTTCCTCCCCAAGGAAGACTGGCACGCCGGCCTGCGGGTGGCCTGGGCCATGGTCCCGCCGATCTCCGGCGAGGTCCTGACCGCGCCGGACGGCACCGCCACGATCCCGATCCCCCACCAGAACACGGTGCCGGAGCTGTTCCAGCTGTCGATCACCGGGCCGGAGGGCGAGCAGCGGGATTATGGGGAGCTGCTGTTCCGACGGATGCCTCCCGAACCCTGGCTGCTCGACTGCGATCCCGGCCGAGGAACGGTGATCTTCGAGGTCCAGGACGCGACGGGAGCGCCCGTACCCGGCGAGGTGGCCGAC
>CAZXTO010000326.1:0-4119 GCA_964643675.1 uncultured Planctomycetales bacterium | reverse complement strand
ATGAGAACGGACCATGATAGGTCCGCGCCCGGGCCCCGAATCAGCGCCGCGAACCGCCGAACACGGCGAGGGCGAAGTAGAGCAGCTGGGCCAGGCCGGTCAGGGCGGCCACCACGTAGGTCATGGCGGCGGCGCGCAGCACCCGGCCGACCCCCTCGGCCTCGTCGGCGCCGACCACCATGCCCCCCTCGGCGAGGGCCAGCTCGGCCCGGCGCGAGGCGTCGAACTCGACCGGCAGGGTGATGAGCTGGAACAGCACCACCGCCGTGAACAGGACCAGGCCGGCCACCGCGAGGCCGAAGGAGTGGAAGATCAGGCCGAGGAAGATCAGCGGGAAGCCGAGTTGGGAGCCCAGGCTGGCGGTCGGGACCGCCAGGCTGCGCAGGCGCAGCGGCAGGTAGCCGCGGGCGTGCTGGATGGCGTGGCCGGCCTCGTGGGCCGCCACTCCTAAGGCCGCCACGCTGCGGCCGTGGAAGACCGCCTCGGACAGCCGCAAGGTCTTGTTCCGCGGGTCGTAGTGGTCGCCATGGCGTCCCGGGATCAGCTCCACCCGGACCCCGGACGCCCCTCCCGGACGCCCGCCGCCGCCCCTCCCGGCCTCGAGCTCGATGCCAGCCTGCCGTAGGACGCCCCGGGCGACCTCGGCGCCGCTCAGACCGCTGCGCGCCGGGACCTGGGAATAGCGCCGGTACGCGGCCTGGAAGGCGTTCTGGGCCGCCATCACGAGGACGCTCAGCAGGATCAGGAGGAGGAGGTAGAGCATCTGGAGGCAGAGCTACGTCGGGCAGGCATAATTACGGCAAGAAATCGGCCCTTCAAGCCGACCAAAGGATCTGCCCCTCCGTCCTCAGGCCACCTCCATGTCCCGTCAACGCGGCTCCTCCGGGATCCTGTTCCTGCTCATCGGCGCGCTGCTGCTCGCCGCGGTGGGCTACCTCCTGCTCCAAGACCCCACCCCCGGCCCGGCCCCGACGCCCGACCGCCCCGGACCGGAGGCCCAGGAAGACCCCGAGCTGCCCGCCCCCGCCGAGGCCCACCGCCTGGAGGTCCGCCCGGGCGATCGCGAGACCCTGCCGACCCCGAGCCGGACCGAGATCAAGGACTCCGACGCGGCCTCCGGCGGCACCATCTTCGGCCTGGTCATGGACCAGGCCAACCTGCCGGTCCCGGGCGCGCGGGTCTTCCTGCGCCAGCGCCTCAACCCGACCGAGCACTTCCTCGCCGCCGACAAGCCCGGCGGCCTGCTGCGCTTCAGCAAGACCACCAACAAGGACGGGCGCTACTGGTTCGACGACCTGCCGCTCGGCAGCGACTTCGACATGTGGGTCTCGCACCCGGACTACGCCGGCAAGGACGGCGTGCCGGTCACGGTGCTGAGCGAGGACCAGACGGTGCCGCCGGTGGTCCTCAGCCTCGGCTACCAGGTCCTCGGCAGCGTCGTCGACAGCGGCGGCAACCCGCTCGCCGCCACCCTGGTGCTGCAGCGGCGCCAGAACCGACCGGTGCGCCCCAAGGACTATCCGCGCGAGCTGCGGGCCGGCCGCCGCATCGAAATCCAGGCCAACGCCGACGGCAGCTTCGTGTTCGAGAAGCTGGCCGGCGGCATCTGGAGCCTGACCGCCCAGCACGAGGGTTACGCCGATTACATCGAGCAGGCGGTGGTGCTCTCCAACGACCAGCAGCAGATCGACAAGAAGATCACGCTGGGTTCGGAGTTCCAGATCGCCGGCACCGTGCGCGACGGCTCCGGCCAGCCGGTGCCGGGGGCGGTGATCTACGTGGCGCGCTCGCGTCCGCGCCCGCTGTACTCGAGCAACACCGAGGGCGACGACGGCGGCTACTTCAGCCTGCGCGGCCTGCCCGAAGGGGTCTACACCGTCACCGCCGAAGCCAGCGGCTACTCGCGCGCCTCGGTGCCGCGGGTCGAGGCCGGCCGCGAGGACCTGGAGATCGTGCTGCACGAGCGCGGCAGCGTCTCCGGCCGCGTCACCAGCCCCGAGGGCAAGCCGGTCACCCGCTTCTCGCTCGAGCTGTTCCAGGTCAATCGCTCGACCTCGAACTTCCACAAGCTCGGCGACAAGCGCGAATTCAAGAGCCCGACCGGCGACTACCGCTTCGAGGACATCGAACCCGGCACCTACAAGCTGCTGGCCAGCGGGCCAGGCTTCAGCCCGACCTACTCGCCCGGCTTCACGGTCGAGCGCGAGGAGGTCCAGGGGGTCGACGTCCAGCTCTCGCTGGGCGCCCGCCTGACCGGCCTGGTGCTGGACCCGGAGGGCAATCCGATCCCCGGCGCGGAGATCAAGCTGCACGGCCGCGACTGGACCGAGGAGAATTCCTACAGCTTGTTCGGCGGCCGCTCGCCCGACCCGAACAACGTGCCCGAACAGCTGGTGTTGACCGACGGCGCCGGCGCCTTCGACCTGCACAACGCCTACACCGGCACGGTGAAGGTCGGCTTCAGCCACGGCAGCTTCCTGAGCGAGTACCTGACCATCGACCTGACCGAGGGCGGCGTGCAGGACATCGGCACCGTCAAGCTGCGCCGCGGCGGGGTGATCTCCGGCGTCGGCAGCCGGGCCGACGGCTCGCCGCTCGCCGGCGGCAGCGCCTACCTGACCCTAAAGGATCAGAACGGCTACGGCTACTTCTCGCGCACCGGTCGCCTGGACTCCCAGGGGCGCTTCCGCTTCGCCGGCCTGCGCACCGGCACCTACCAGGTGACGGTGGCACCGGCCGACGGCGGCACCATGACCCTGTTCCCCTCGGACGAGATGAATTCGAGCGTCACCTACGTCGCCGAGGGCCAGGAAGTCGAGCTGCGATTAACCGCCCAATAGGCTTCCCGCCGGGGCGTAGGGCTGCGATCCTGGGGCCGGCTGCGCGCGCCGCCCCTTCGATTCCCCCACCACGAAGCATGCTCCTGACCGCCCTTTCCCTGCTCCTCGCGCCCCAGGTCCTCCCCACGGCGCAGGACCCCGCCACCGAGATCCGCGCCGTCGACCTGAAGGCCCGGATCGGCTTCCTGGCCTCCGACTCGCTCGAAGGCCGTGAATCCGGCAAGCGCGGCGGCCACGCCGCCGCCCAGTACTTCGCCAAGGAGTGGGCCCGCCTCGGCCTCGAGCCGATCGGCGAGGACGACAGCTACCTGCTGCCCTTCGAGCTCAACAACGGGCTCACCTGCTACAACACCGCCGGCCTGCTGCCTGGCACCGATCCGGCGCTGGCGGATCAGGTCCTGATCATCGGCGGCCACCACGACCACGCCGGCGTCGGCGGCCCCGGCGCGATGGGTTTCCCCGGCGAGATCCACAACGGCGCCGACGACAACGCCTCCGGCAGCTCCGGCACCGCCGAGCTGGCCGAGTGGTTCGTCGCCAACCCGATCCGGCGCCCGATCCTGTTCATGACCTTCAGCGCCGAGGAGCGCGGCCTGCTCGGCAGCGCCGACTTCGTCCGCAACGGCCCGCTCGACGTCGAGGAGATGTGGGCCATGATCAACATGGACATGATCGGCCGCAGCCACGAGGACTACCTCTTCGTCGGCGGCCTCGGCACCGCTGAGGAGTTCCACCAGCTGCTCGACCCGGTCCTGGACGCCTCCGACTTCGACCTCGAGACCAAGGACGAGGGCGAGGCCCCCAGCGACAACTCCTCGTTCTTCCTGGCCGGGGTGCCGGCGCTGTTCTTCTTCACCAACGTCCACGACGACTACCACATGCCGTCGGACGACGCCGGCAACATCAACTACGACGGCGAGGTGAAGATCCTGGAGCTGGTGCGGTCCTGCGTCGGCGCGCTCGACCGCCACGACGGCGGCCTGGAGTACGTCGCCGCACGCGGCATGGCGGTCCCGGACAACTTCTGGAAGCTCAACAACGACCACATGATGAAGGCCTTCGAGCGCCAGCAGCAGCGCGGGCGCATGGGGGTCAAGGTCGAGGAGGCCGACGGCGACGGCATGAACGTGGTCTCGGTGCGCGGCGACTCGGCCGGCGCCCTGGCCGGGCTGAGCGCCGGCGACCGCCTGCTCTCGGTCGGCGGCCGTTCGACCGAGACCAAGGACGACCTGCGCCGGGCCCGCGGCCTCTACCAGGCCGACCTGCGCAAGACCATCCT
>CAZXTO010000325.1:0-4164 GCA_964643675.1 uncultured Planctomycetales bacterium | reverse complement strand
CGCCGAAGACCGCGGCCAGCGTGGCCGGGTCGGCGGAGCGGGGGTGGTCGCCGGCGGGAGCGGTGTACCAGCGCTCGTCGAGCGGCGCCGGCCCGAGGGCCGCGGCGAGGGCGTCGGCGTCCTTGTCGTCGCGCAGGGCGAGCACCACGCCGCGCCGCCAGCCCTCGAACTCGCGGCGGAAGGCCTCGAGCACCGAGCGCAGCGAGTCCAGGGTGTGGGCGACGTCGAGCACCACGGTGCGGCCGTCCGGCAGGGCGCGGCGCTCCCAGCGGCCCGGCAGGACCAGCTGGCTGGCGGGCATGCGGTCCAGCATCGAGGCGGCCTTGCCGAGGCGCGGGTCGGTGCCCGCCAGGTCGGTGAGCACCGCGCGGGCGAGGGCGAAGTTGCGCCGCATGTGCTCCTGCGGATACGGCAGATCGGCGCGGAAGGGCGTTCGTTCGGAGAGCTGGCGCAGGGGCTGTCCGAGCCGGGCGGCGGCGTCGGCCAGCACCGGCGCGGCGGGGTGGCCCTCCCGCAGGCCGCTCCAGCAGTGGCAGTCCGGCTTGTAGATGCCGGCCTTCTCGGCCGCGATCGCGCCCAGCTCGTCGCCGAGCACGTCGGTGTGCTCGCGCTCGATCGAGGTCACCACCGCGGCCAGCGGGGCCAGCACGTTGGTGCTGTCGAAGCGGCCGCCGAGGCCGGTCTCGATTACCCACCAATCGCAGCGCCGCTCGCGGAAGACCTGGAAGGCGGTGGCGGTGATGAGGTCGAAGAAGGTCTCCTCGCCGCTGCTCGCCTCGAGCACCTGCGAGATCGCCTGGCGCAGCTCGGCCTCGCCGGCTGGCTCGCCGCCGACCTGGATCCGCTCGCGCCAGCTGCTGAGGTGCGGCGAGGTGTAGAGGCCGGTGCGCAAGCCGGCGGCGCGCAGGCCGCGCTCGAGCATCATCGCCACCGAGCCCTTGCCCTTGGAGCCGGCCAGGTGGATCGCCTTCACGCCGCGCTGCGGATCGCCGAGCCGCTCGAGCAGGGCGCGGACGGCCCCGATCTCGAACCGCGCGGCTCGCGGCCGTTCGCACTTCTCGTAGTCGGTGCGGGCCAGAAGCCGGCGCCAGAGGGCTCCCAGGGACTCCATCACCGGGGATTCTACGGCTTGAGCCCCCCCCCGCCCCCGGCCGATGAAGGAAGGACCGCAACCACCCTCAAATGGAAAAGCTCTCCATTCCGGCCGATTTCGGCGAGCTCGGGCTCCGGCACGAGGTCAACGTCTTCGTATTCCGGGTGACGGAGTCTGGGCTGGAGTACCTGTTGCTCCAGCCCCCGCCCCGCCAGGACGCGGTCTGGCGGCCGGTGGTGCACCCGGTGGGCCTGGACGAGGACCTGTTCGACGCCGCCCTGCGCGGCGTCCGGGCCGAGACCGGCCTGGACCGGCCCTTCGACCTGGTGAGCATCGGCCCGGCCCCGATCCAGGACATCGGCGACCTGCGCCTGGTCGGCTGGCCCTTCGGCTTCCAGGTCCGCGACCCGCTGTGCCCGGTGCGCGACCGCGGCCTGCTGTCGGCCTACCGCTGGCAGCGCTTCGACGACGCGCTCCAGAGCATGCCGGTCTCGACCCACCGCCAGAACCTGCTGCAGGTGCACTGGCGGCTGCTCGACGCCGCGGCCTGATCAGCGGCCGCGCTTCTCGGCCATGCGCCGCAGCAGCACCCGGGCGCGCTGCTCGAGCCGCAGGTCCCAGGAGGGGTTGCCCCCCACCTTGGCGCCCGGCGGCACGTCGGCGATCACGCCGGCCCCGCCCGCCACCTGGGCGCCGGCGCCGATCGTCAGGTGGCCGCCGGCGCCGGCCTTGCCGGCCATCACCACGCCGTCCTCGAGCACCGTGCTGCCGGCCAGGCCGACCTGGCCGCACAGGACCACGAAGCGGCCGATGCGGCAGTTGTGCGCCACCTGCACCAGGTTGTCGAGGATGCAGCCGTCGCCGATCTCGGTGGCGCCGAAGGTGCCGCGGTCGATGCAGCAGCCGGCGCCGATCTCGACCCCGTCGCCGATGCGCACGCTGCCGAGCTGCGGCACCTTGACGTGCTCGCGGCCGTCCCAGACGTAGCCGAAGCCGTCGCTGCCGATCACGCTGTTGGCGTGCACGGTGCTGCCGCTGCCGATCACGGTGTCGGGGTAGAGCACCACGCCGGGGTGGAGCCGGCTGCCGGCGCCGATGCGGCAGCGGGCGCCGACCACCACCTGCGCCCCCAGCACCACGCCCTCGCCCAGCTCGGCGCTCGGGTCGACCACCGCGCTCGGGTGGATGGGCGGCTCCGGTACGGCCGCGGGGTGCAGGCGTTGCGCCAGCCGGGCGGCGGCCAAGGCCGGGTTCTCCACCCGCAGCACGCAGGGGTGGGCGGCGGCCTCGGTGGTCTCGTCGAGCAGCAGCAGGCCGGCGGCGCAGCCCTCCGGCACGGTCCGACCGGGGGCGACGAAGGCGGCCGCTTCCGGGCCGGCGCTGGCCGGGTCGGCCACCCGCGAGATCGAAGCGCCGCCGTCGCCCTCGAGGCGTCCGCCGAGCCAATCCGCGGCCTCGGCCACGCCGAGGGAGGGGCGGGAGGGGTCCATGCCCCCAGGTTAGGGCGGCCACGACCGCCGTCGGAAGCCTCAAGGCAGCTCGGACGGGTTGCCGACGAAGGATTGGAGGCTCCCCCTCGGTCGGCTCGGCCGTGGGCGCCCGCTTCCCGCATGCCCCTCCCCGACCCTGGCCTCACCACGACCGACCCGAGCTGGGCGAGACCGCCTCGCCGGCGTCGCCTGGCCCTGGTCTGGAAGCTCACCCTGGCGACGATGCTGTGCGCCACGGCCGCTGTCTCGGTCTCGGGATGGCAGAGCTACCGACAGGCCAGGGAGGTGCTGCTGGACCAGGTCGCCCAGTCCATGAACCTCTCGCTGGACCGCCAGCGCGAGCGCCTCACGCGTGAGATCGAGCGGGTCGAGCGGAACACCCTGGTCCTGGGGCACTCGGAGGCGGTCGCCGGCTTCCTCCGGGCCCGGCGGCACGGCGTCGACCCACTCAGCGGCCGCACGCCGGAGCAGTGGCAGGAACGCGTCCGGCGCCAGTTCCTGACCCTGCTGGAGTCGAACCACGACCTCCAGATCCGGCTCCTCGATCGGAGCGGGATGGAGCTGATCCGGGTCGACCACCACCACCTGCTGGGGCCCGACCCTGGCCAGCAGCTCCAGGACAAGAGCGGCAGCGCCTACGTCCAGGCCGGCCGGCGGCTCCAGTTCGGAGAGACCTGGCTGTCGCCGATCACCCTCAACCGGGAGTTCGGGCAGATCCAGGAGCCCTGGAGCCCGACCACCCGCTGCGTCACCCCGGTGGCGGACCCGGAGTCGGCCGACGCCCCCTCGCCGGCCATGATCGTCATCAACGCCGACGCGGACGAGCTCTTCGCCCAGCTCGAGAGCCACGCGGACTTCGAGGTCGCGCTCGCCAACGGGACCGGCGGCATCCTCTTCCACCCGGAGGCGGGGCGGGCCTGGGGCTTCGAATTCGACCCGGAGGACGGCATCCAGAGCGAGCACCCCGACGCCTGGCAGGCCATCCTCGGCGGCGAAGACGGGGTGCTGTGGAACGGCGACCTGGACGAGGTGCACGTCACCCGGAGCGTCCGGCTGGGCAGTCACCGACACGCCGAGCGCCTGAACCTGATCGCGACCGCGCACGAAGACCAGGTCCTGGCGCCGATCGATGGCTTGAAGCGGCGCATGCGCGCGGTCACCGGGGCGGCGCTGGCGGCCACCTTGCTGGTCTCCTTCCTGCTGCTGCGGGGGCTGTCGCGCCCGATCGTCCACCTCACCGAGCAGGCCCGGCGCCTGGCCGCGGGGGACCCGGCGGTCCGGCTGGAGGCCCGCAGCAACGACGAGGTCGGGCGCTTGGCGGACGCCTTCCGGAACCTGGTGGAGCAGCTCCAGATGCGCTCCCGCGAGGCGCTGCGCCGCGCCAAGGAGGTCGACCGCCTGAACGCCACCCTCGAGCAGAAGGTCCACGACCGCACCGCCGAGCTGGAGCAGAGCGAGGGCGAGCTCCGCGAGCGCAACAACCAGCTGGAGGAGGCGCGGCGCGACGCCGAGGCCGAGGCCGCCACCCAGGCCAAGAGCGAGTTCCTGGCCTCGATGAGCCACGAGATCCGGACGCCGATG
>CAZXTO010000324.1:0-4176 GCA_964643675.1 uncultured Planctomycetales bacterium | reverse complement strand
GAAGTTCTTGATCTCGCCCGACAGCGCCTTGGCGTACAGGCCCTTGACGTCGCGGCGGGTCAGCTCTTCGATGGAGCACTCGGCGTACACCTCGACGAACTTGTTGGACATGCTGCGGCACTGGCGGCGGATCTCGGCGTAGGGCGAGATGGCGGCGGTCATGGCGACCACGCCGTTGCGGGACAGCAGCTTGGCCACGTAGCCGATGCGGCGGATGTTGGTGTCGCGGTCCTCCTTGGAGAAGCCGAGGCCCTTGGACAGGTTCTCACGAACCTCGTCGCCGTCGAGGATCTCGACGTTGCAGCCACGCTTGCGCAGCTCGGGCTCGAGCATGCGGGACAGGGTGGACTTGCCGGAGCCACTGAGGCCGGTGAACCAGAGGACGAATCCGGGGGTGGAGCTCATTGCAGTTTCAGGTCTTGCAGGGATGTCTTGGGGAGAGGGATCAGCGGATCTTGCCTTCCAGGAACGGAACCTCGAAGACCTTCTCGTGCATGATCGGACCGTGTCCGAAGTAACCGGCTTCACCGAACAGCTCGCCGTGGTCGGCGGTGACGATGATCCAGGTGTCCTTGGGCACCATGTCGTAGAGCCGCGGGAACACGACGTCGTTCAGGTACTTGACGGTGTTGACCTGGCGCGTGCGGCACTTCTCGATCATCTCCATGTCCATGAAGTCCCCCGCCTCGTTGTCGCTGACCAGGACGCCGTCGTCGCCGATCTGCTTGTCGAGCTTGCGGAAGATGCCGTTGACGCCGGAGATGTGCGGCAGGTCGTTCTTGTCCTCGTCCGGCAGCCCGTAGGGGTAGTGGGTCTCGCCGACGTTGAGGAGGTAGAACTGCGGGGTCGAGCCCTTCATGCCCTTGGAGGGCCGCTTGTAGTGCGCCTCCATCTCGTCGAGCATGGCCAGCATGTCGTTGTGCTTGGCCATCAGCTTGAAGGTGTCGAAGTCCTTGTTCACTCCGGTGGCCGGGTTCAGCACCGGCAGCGAGACCATGGCGTTGGTCTCGTAGCCCTGCTTCTTCATGAAGGTGGGCAGCCAGAGGTGAGGGATCATGGCCTCGAAGCCCGCCTTGTCCACGCCGAGGCGCTCGGTGAACTTGTAGAGGTCGTGCTTGTAGTACTCCGAGGCGTAGACCTCGGGCGGGCTGGTGTGCGGCACCAGCCCGGTGAGCAGGTTGTAGTGCGAGGGCGCGGTCCAGCTGGCGTAGCTGTAACGACGCTCGACGTTCTCCAGGCCACCGACCAGCTGGGCGATGTTGCCAGGCTCCGCGGCCATGAAGGAGTCATGGCGGCAGGAGTCCAGCGTGATGACGATCAGGTGGTTCAGTTCGCGCTTCTTTCCGAAGATTCCGCCGAGCATCGTTACAGCCTCCGTTCTGGAATCAGGCTTCGACCTTGTGGGCGTAGCTCGCGATCAGGATGTCGGCAACTTCGGGGCGGGTGAACTCCGCCGGCGGACGCTCACCGTTGGAGAGCATCTCGCGCACCTTGGTGCCGCTGAGGAAGATCTTGTCCTCCGGGCCGGCCGGGCTGGACTTGGTGGTGGCCATGCCGCCGGTCAGCTTGCAGAAGAAGGCGTGCTCGAAGCGCAGGGTGTTGATCTCGAGGTCGCCGTCGTTGAGGCCGTCGAAGATCTCCTGGGCGTCGAAGGTGCCGTAGTAGCTGCCGACGCCGGCGTGATCGCGGCCGACGATGATGTGGGTGCAGCCGTAGTTCTGGCGGCAGACGGCGTGCAGGATCGCCTCGCGCGGACCGCCGTAGCGCATCGCCTGCGGGTAGACGGCGAGCATGGTGCGGTCGAGCGGGTAGTACTTGTTGAGGAGGGCGTGGTAGCACTCCATCCGGGTGTCGGAGGGGATGTCGTCCGACTTGGTGTCGCCGACCAGCGGGTGCACCATCAGGCCGTCGGTCTGCTCGAGGGCGACCTTGGTCAGGTACTCGTGGGCGCGGTGGATCGGGTTGCGGGTCTGGAAGACGGCGACGGTCTCCCACCCCTTCTCGGCGAAGGCGGCGCGGGTCTGGGCCGGGGTCAGCCGGTAGTCGTTGTGCTTCTCGTAGGAGGGCAGCTTGGCGACCTGGATCGGGCCGCCGAGGTACTTCTCACCGGTCGACTGCAGGTAGGCCCAGGCCGGGTGCTCGTCGTCGCCCAGGAAGCACTTCTCGAGCTCCTTGCGCTTGTCCGGAGCCCAGCAGGACTCGACGGTCATGACGCCGTAGACGGTGCCGTCCTCGCCCTTCAGGGCGACCTCGGTGCCGGCGGCGAACTCCTCGCCGTCCTTGTTGGCGAGCACGACCGGCAGCGGCCACAGGGTGCCGTCGGCGAGACGCATGTTCTCGACCACGCCCTCGTAGTCAGCTTGGTTCATGAAGCCCTGCAGCGGGCTCATGGCACCGACCGCGATCATTTCCAGATCGCTGGTCTCCCGGGAGTTGAGGGTGATCGAGGGCAGGCCGGCGGCCTTCTCGAGGAGAGCGTCGCGATCGGCGCCTTCCAGCAGCCGGTTGACCAGGGTTCCACCGTGGGGAGCGATCATGATTGTGTCGGTTGTGCAGTCGAGGGGGGATCGGTTCAGTCGAGGTAGCCCAGGTTGCGAAGCTTCTGCTTGACGGCGTTCAGCTCGTCCGGGGTGAATTCTTCGTTCTCGCTGGTCTCCACCTCCCCCATCAGGTCGCGGAGCACGAAAACGATGAAATCGGTCGGCGAAGAGAACCCGGTGTTCTCGATGACCTGCTGGATCCTGCGGTACAGGGGCCGCGGGATCTTCACGGTGACACGGGTTTCTTTCAGCATTGCTTGGTCGCCCTGGAGCGTTGAGAGTCAGATTATAGCCTGATTGGAGTGCGACCGGAGTGCGATTCGCGTCATTTTTGAGTGCGATTGGAGTGTCGAGGGAGTGTAGATAGCTCAGGGCCCTCTATCGGCCGACTGGACGCCCGACTGAAGGGATTCTCGCGGGAGGCGGTTTGCGGGTAGACTTTCTGGCCATCCAGGGCCTCTCGGGCCCCTTCGAGCCATGCGAATCCAAGCGACTCTCCTCTCCCTCTTCCTCCTGCCGGCCCTGGCCTCCTGCGGCGGCGGCGACGAGACCCCGACCTTCACCGACCCGATCACCGCCCTCGAGGCGGCCGAATCGGCCCAGTCCACCGGCGAGACCGCGACCGCCCAGGCCGGCTACGAGTACGCCGCCGAGAACGGCGACCCCAAGACCAAGTTCAAGGCCCTGATGGGTCTGGGCGAGGTCCTGGCCTCCACCGACGCCGCTGGCGCCTCCGCCGCCTTCGAGCGCGCCCGCACCGAGTGCGCCGATCTCTACGACATCCAGGGCGCCCAGGCCATGATCGACACCTGGATCAAGGTCGGCGACCTGGAGCAGGGCAAGGCGCTGCTGGCTTCCGCCGCCGCGCAGTTCCCGGACCAGAAGGACGCCCTGGCCACCCAGGAGGCCGGCCTGGCGGCGGTCGAGTCCGGCGACATGGAGTCTCTCTCCGACCTCGGCTACGTCGGCGACTGAGCCCGAGCCCCGCGGAGCCGCCCCGAGCGGCCCTCGCCGGCGCCTCTCCAGGGGCGCCGGCATTTTTCTTGGCCACGGGGCCGCCTGGGGTGCCGTCCCGAGGGCATGCGACGCTCCGCCGCCAAGCTCCGACTCCGCCTCCTGGCCCCCGCCCTGCTGCTGGCCGCCTGTTCCGAGAGCTGGAGGACCGCCGAAGAAGCCCTGGGCGCCGCCCAGGACGCCCGCCGGGACCACGAGTGGGAGACCTGCGTCGCCGGCGCCCGCTTCGCGCTCGATGCCGCACAGGACCTCCCCGAGGACCTGCGTGATGACGCCCTGCGCGCCCTCGGCGCCGGACTCGCTGGCCTGGCGGATGAGGCCGGCGCCCTCGAGGCCTTCGCCGCCGCCGAGGCCCACCCCGACCACTCCCCCGCCGGCGCAGCCGACGAGATCCAGGCCTGGATCAGCGCGGGCGATTACGAGCGCGCCCTGCCAGCCATCACTCGAGCGGTCGAGCGCTTCCCCGAGGAGCGCACCCGCTGGATCGGCCTCGAGAAGACCGCCAAGGGCCTAATGGACCCCGCCACCGCCGTGGAGGCCCTGGGCCAGCTGGGCTACGTCAGCCTGGATGACGAGTAAGAGTAAGAGGTGTCAGGCTCAATCGTCAGATTTCGTGGATAAC
>CAZXTO010000323.1:0-4179 GCA_964643675.1 uncultured Planctomycetales bacterium | reverse complement strand
GTCCCAGGGCAGGTCATCGGTGCGGAACTCCTCCTCCGAGGGGTCGATAGGATCCTCGACCTCGGTGTCCTCGGCGTCGGTCTCGATCAGCTGCGGTTCCTCCGGCGGAACGTCGACCAGCTCCTCCGGCGGGTCCTCGATCTTCTCCACCTCGGGCGGCGGCGGCGGCGTCATCACCGAGATCTCGGGCGCCGGCTCCTCCACGCTGCGCAGGAAGGCGAAGCTGGCCAGCAGCAGCGCGCCGAGGCCGTGGATCGCCAAGGACGCGAGCAGGTAGGGCGCCTGCTGCAAGGTGTCGGCGAGCACGTCCTGGAAGCTCTTGTCCTCCTCCCACGGGCGGTGGGCGAGGGTGTCGGGGCGGGGGTAGTCGTCAGCGGCCATCTCAACTCCTGGTTCGGGTGGTCGCTGCGGGGAACGGCGGCGGCGCGGCGCGCGTTCGGTGGAGCGGGCTTTCTTTCGGCGCCGGGCAGGCGGAAAGCGGTGAACCAGGCCGTCGCCGTCGCGTTGTCCAGGCACCAGGCCCGGATTGCGTCCGGGTACCGGGGGGGGAAAGAGAGGCGGGCGGCTCCAGCGCACCGGAGCCGCCCGCCCTTTCCTTCCCGCGCCCTTACTCGAGCACGCGGATGTTGCGCTCGGCGCAGATCTGCTTCAGCTGATCGGGCCAGATGGTCACGCTCACCTCGCCGAGGTGGGCCTTGCGCAGCAGCAGCATCATGACCCGCGACTGGCCGATGCCGCCGCCGATGCTGAGCGGGATCTCGTCGTTCAGGATCGCCTGGTGGTAGGGCAGCTTCAGGTCCTCCTGCAGCCCCGCCATCTCCATCTGCTTGACCAGGGTGTCCTTGGTCACGCGCACGCCCATCGAGCTCAGCTCGTGCCGGCGCTTGGTCACCGGGTTCCAGACCAGGATGTCGCCGTTGAGGCCGTGGACCGGCTTGCCGGCCTTGGAAACGCCCTCGGTGATCCAGTCGTCGTAGTCGGCGGCGCGCATCTCGTGCGGGTAGCCGTCGGCCAGCGGCCAGCCGATGCCGTAGATGAAGACCGCCGGGAAGTCCTGCAGGATCGCGGTCTCGCGCTGCTTGCGCGGCAGCTCCGGGTAGCGCTCCAGGATCTCCTCGGCGTGCAGGAAGACCAGCTCATCCGGCAGCTCGGGGAAGCGGTCGGTGCGCAGCTTCGGGTACTGGTCGAGCAGCATCTGCTCGGTCTCCTTGAAGACCTTCCAGATGCCCTGGACCGTGGTCGTGAGGTAATCGAGGTTGCGGTCGGCCTCGGTGATCACCTTCTCCCAGTCCCACTGGTCGACGTAGCTGCTGTGGTCGTGGTCGAGGAAGTAGTCCTTCCGCACCGCCCGCATATCGGTGTTGATGCCCTCGCCCGGCTTGCAGTCGAAGGTCTTCAGCGCCATCCGCTTCCACTTGGTCGCCGCCTGCACCACCTGGGCGTTGATGCGCGGGTCGATGCCCAGACCAGCCGGGAACTCGACCGGGGTGCGCGAGCCGTCGCGGTCGAGCATGTCGTTGACGCCGCTCTCCCGGCTCACGATCAGCGGGACCTGGACCATCATCAGGTTCAGCTCCCGCGCCAGGCCGTCCTCGATCGAGCGTTTCGCTGCGTAGAGCGCCTCCATCGTCTCGCGCGGGCTGAGAACGGGGTCGTAGTCGGCGGGCAGGATCTTGGCGACCTCCTCGTAGGTGCTCACCCCGGGGCCAGCCAGATCGGCGACTTTGTCGGTCACGGTCATGGGTTCATCGAAAGATCAGGGAAACGGGTTCGTCCTCCACGAGGACCGGATTCAACTAACCGTTCTGCGCCTTTCTTCAAGATGCCGAATGCCTGGGCCAGGAGTTTCCAGCCTTCTGGGGGCCGGCCCGTAGCCCTTTTGGGTCTAGAATCGACTTCCTAGGCCCGCGCCGTACCGAGCGCCGTCTCCCCCGAGCCCCGACCCGACCCCCCGCGCCATGAGGAACCCCCTGCGCCCCCTTTCCGCCGCCGCCCTGGCCCTGCTGTCCGCGCCGCTCGTCGCCGAGCAGCTCCCGGTGCTGCCGGCCCCGCCCCAGGAGCCGGCCGAAGCCAAGGCCCCGGCGCCGCCCGAGCGCACCCTGCCCGACTCCTGGATCGACGCCTTCCGCTGGCGCAGCGTGGGGCCGGCCAACATGGGCGGCCGCATCGTCGACATCGCGGTGCACCCGGAGGACTCGCGCACGATGTGGATCGCCACCGCCTCGGGCGGTCTGGTCAAGACCACCAACGGCGGCGTGACCTGGGAGCATCAGTTCGACCAGGAGAACACCGTCGCGCTCGGCGACGTCACGGTGGCGCCGTCGAACCCGGACGTCGTCTGGGTGGGCACCGGCGAGAACAACCCGCGCAACTCGGTGAGCTGGGGCGACGGGGTCTACAAGTCCACCGATGGCGGCGCGAGTTGGAAGCACATGGGGCTGAAGCAGAGCTTCCAGATCGGCCGCATCCTGATCCACCCGGAGGACGAGAACGTCGTCTACGTCGGCGCGCTCGGCCGCCTGTACGGACCGAACGAGATGCGCGGCCTCTACAAGAGCAGCGACGGCGGCGCCAACTGGAGCAAGGTGCTCGACCTCGGCGACCAGACCGGCGTGATCGACATGCGCTTCAAGCCGGACGACCCTGAGACCCTGCTGGTGGCGGCCTACGAGCGTCAGCGGGACGGCTTCGACACCAACGACCCGGCCAAGAAGTGGGGCGAGGGCAGCGCGTTGTGGCGCACCGCCGACGGCGGCGCCAGCTGGACCCGGATCACCGAGGGCCTGCCGAGCGGCAAGCTCGGCCGGATCGGTCTCGACTGGTACGCCGGCGACCCGAACGTGGTCTACGCGGTGGTCGAGTCCGAGCGCATCACCCAGGAGCCCGAGGACGCCGCCTACATGGGCGTGCAGGGCGAGGACGCCGAGGTCGGCGCCCGCCTGACCGAGATCACCGAGGACGGCCCCGCCGAGGAGGCCGGGCTGGAGGTGGGCGACATCGTGCTGCGGGTGGAGGACACCATGGTCCACTCCTGGGGCGACCTGACCCGCGAGATCCGCAAGCGGCTGGCCGGCGAGACGGTGCAGATCGAGCTCTCGCGCGATCGCAAGACCGTCGCCATGGAGCTGAGCTTCGCCCGCCGCCCCTCCGAGCAGGAAGACGAAGGCGCGGGCGACGGCGACGGCGAAGCCAAGACCGAAGTCGCCAAGGCGGCTGGCTCCGAGGCGGAGGCGGTCGAGGGCGAGGAGAAGGAGGAGGAGCCGCCGGAGCCGGGGCCCTTCCACATCGGCCTCGGCGGCCAGCGCGAGAACGCCCAGGACCAGCAGGGTCCGGACGGCCACGAGTACGGCGGCATCTACCGCTCGGACGACGCCGGCCTGAGCTGGACCCGCATCAACTCGCTCAACCCGCGGCCGATGTACTACAGCCAGGTGCGGGTCGACCCGAGCGACAACCAGTTCCTGTACGTGCTGGGTACCTCGCTCTACAAGTCGAGCGACGGCGGCCAGACCTTCAGCGGCGACGGCCACGACGGCCGCGTACATGTCGACCACCACGCGCTGTGGATCGACCCCGCCGACGGCCGCCACATGGTGCTCGGCAACGACGGCGGCATCTACGAGACCTGGGACCGGATGGAGAACTGGGACCACCACAACCAGGTCGCCCTCGGCCAGTTCTACCGGGTCGAGGTCGGCCCGCGCCTGGACTACCGGGTCTACGGCGGCCTGCAGGACAACGGCTCCTGGGGCGGCCCGAGCCGCGCGCCCAGCGGACGCGGCCCGATCAACGCCGACTGGTTCCGGATCGGCGGCGGCGACGGCTTCTTCGTCCGCGTCGACCGCGAGGACCCGGACCAGATCTACATGGAGAGCCAGAACGGCGCCATGGGCAGCATGAACCTGCGCACCGGCGCGCGCGGATCGGCGCGGCCGCGGGCGCCGCGCGGCGAGCGCTACCGCTTCAACTGGAACACGCCCTTCCTGCTGTCGAACCACAACTCGCGCATCCACTACAGCGCCGGCAGCAAGGTCTTCCGCTCGCTGGACCGCGGCCGCGGCCCGCAGGCGATCTCGCCCGAGATCAGCGCCACCGACCGCGGCAGCGGCACCGCCCTGTCGGAGTCCCCGTATTTGCCGCGTATCAACTGTTCGATAAAGATTCCTATGGAAGCCAGTT
>CAZXTO010000322.1:0-4208 GCA_964643675.1 uncultured Planctomycetales bacterium | reverse complement strand
GCGGGTTAGATTGCCCATTATGCAGATAGATGATGAGATCCACCACAGATAGAGGACGCTTTGTTCTTTTTGAAAGACTCACAGCCTCTGTTTTTTGAGTCAATCTAACGCAAATTGGACAGACCCGCCAAAGCGGGGCGAACGAGATTGGGCAGATCGCCGATGGCTGCGACGGTCGGCCTAAGCAGGAGTTCGTTCGAGGTCGGAATAGCTTGATCTCCCGGAGGGGCCTCCACTTGCGGAAAGGACGTTGCGGCAGTCCCGCGCGGGGAACCGGCTTCTCCAGGTCAGGATAAGCCAGGATTTGGGCGGCCGCCAGACCGCCGGTTCGGACTAGACCGCTTCGATTCGGACCCGCTCGTCGTAGTAGCAGGCGCCGCCGCCGATGTCGGTGGCCTTGGGGGCGATCAGGGTGTTGGCGCAGCGGCCGGCGGACATCCAGCCTCCTTTGGGGAGGTGGAGGACCGTCGGGTGCAGGCGGTCGTCGTGGAGCAGGACGACCTCGAGTTCTCCGTGGGGGCTGACGACCTTGGCGGGAGCCCGGTCGGGGATGCCGTTGGCCATGCTCGGGTGCGCCCGGGCCTCGGGGCGGCCCGGCTCACCCATGGCCGCGGCCTGGCTGGCCTGGCTGCCGGGGACGGAGATGGCGGTGAGGTAGAGCGGCCAGTCGGCGTCGACCTCCGGGATCTCGGGCGGGGCATCGGCCAACAGCTGGGCCTTGCCGTCCTCGGTGCGGAAGCGTCGACCCGGGAAGACGACCTGCTCGGCCTCGGGGTTGCGCACCGCGCCCTCCCGCAGCTCCTCGAGGCTGGCGCCTTGCGGGGCGATGCGGCGCAAGGCCTCGACCTTCCACTCCTCCGCGCTGCGGTCGAAGTGATCGCCCAGCCCGACCCGCGGCGCCAGCTCGCGCACGATCTGGAGGTCGGTCTTCACGCCCTCCGGCGGCGGCACGACCGCGCGCTGCTCGCCCAGCCAGTGGTGGCCGTAGGCGCCGCACAGGTCGTCGTCCTCGAGCATGGTGGCGCAGGGCAGCACCAGGTCGGCGCACTGGGCGGTGTCGGTGAGGAAGCTGTCGACCACGACCACGAACTCGCGGCTGCGCAGGGCCTCGGCCAGGCGGCGCGAGCCGGGCAGCATGGCGACGGGGTTGGCGAGGTCGATCCACACCATGCGGATCGGCGGGTCGGCGGCGGCGCTGAGCTCGTCGGCGAGCAGGGGGTCGAGCAGGGTGCGGGCCTCGGCCGGGGGGGCGGGTGCGGCCGGGTCGCTGGCATCGGCATCGGCACCGCCGCCGCCGGCCGCGGGCGGCCGGAAGTCCAGCTCGAAGGGCGTGCGCCGCCCGCAGTAGAAGGAAACCCCCGCCCCCGGCACGCCGATCTGGCCGGTGACCGCGGCCAGGGCGTCGATCGCGCGCACGCTGCCGCCGCCGTTGGCGCGGCGCTGCAGGCCCCAGCCGAGCAGGATCGAGAGCGGCGCCTGCTCCGGCCCAGGCGCCCACGATTCGGCGAGCACCTCCAGATCCTCCGGCGCGAGGCCGGTCGCCGCCCACCACTCCTCGGCGCTGCGGGACTCGACCAGCGCGCGGTAGCCGTCGAGGCCCGCGCACCAGCTCGCCGCCTCCGCGTGCCACTGCCCGCGGTCGAGCAGCCGCCGCGACACCGCCATCGCCAGGTGGAAGTCGGTCCCCGGCCGCGGCTGCAGCACGGTGGCGCACAGCTCCGCCGTCCGGTGCCGCACGGGATCGATCAGCACGATCCGCGCGCCGCGCTTGCGCGCCTCCTTCAGCAGCGGGATCTGGTGCACCGCGCTGGTGTAGACGTTGCGCCCCCACACGACGATCGTCGCCGCGTGGCGCAGCTCGAACAGGTCGTTGGCCTCGGCGGCGCCGAAGTCGCGCTCCTGGGCCTCGTCGCCCGCGCCGGCGCAGATGTCGCCGCGGGTGGTCGTGACCGGGCCGAAGGCGTCGAAGAAGGCGCTGGTCACGGCCTTCAGCACCCCCAGCGAACCGCCGCAGCGGTAGCGCAGGATCGCCTCGGGGCCCGACTGGCCGCGGATGTGGAGCATCTTCTGCGCCACCAGGTCGAGCGCCTCCTCCCAGCCGATCTCCTCGAAGCCGCTGCCCTTGCGGCGCAGCGGGGCGGTCAGCCGCTCGGGGTCGGTCAGCCGCTCGGGGAAGTCGCGGTTGGTGCGCTCGCACAGGAAGCCGCGCGTGACCGGGTGCTCGGGGTCGCCCTGCAGGCGCACGACGCGGCCGTCCTCGACGGTCGCGATCATGCCGCAGGCGTCGCCGCAGTCGCGGCTGCAGGTGGTGCGGATCTGCATGGAGGTGGCGGAACCGAAATCCTAGTGTAAGTGACGCGCGGCTTCGGTGCGGTAGGCGGCCAGCGCCGGCACCAGCCCCGCCAGCGCCCCGACCGCGGCGACCGCCCCGAGCAGGAGCAGCTCGCCGACGCCAGGAAGGGCCGAGGCGGTCACCCCCGTCTCGGCGCGCAGGGCGCCGGCGCCGATCCACACCCCGGCGCCGGCCAGCAGCAGGCCGAGCAGGCCGCCGGCCAGGCTGATCGCGGCCGACTCGAGCATGACCAGGGTCAGGATGGTCGAGCGCCGCGCCCCCAGCGCGCGCAGCACGGCGAACTCCTTGCGCCGCGCGCTCATCGTGTTGGAGATCGCGACCATCACGCCGGCCAGCGCCACCGCCACCACCAGCCCGGCCACCACCCGCAGCAGCTGGTCGATGCCGCCGACGATGCGGAACAGGTTCTGGATCTCGGCCGCGGGGCGGGCCGCCTGGGTGTCCAAGCGGTCGTTGAAGTCGCGCCACAGCCGGATCGCGTGCATGCCGCGGCGCGAGTCGGTCCGCACCAGCACCGCGCTCAAGCCGAGCGGGTCGCGCGCGCCGCCGGTGGCGGTGTCGGCGCTCGCCCGGTGCCCGGCGATCTCGTAGAAGGCGCCGAGCGGCACGAAGATCGCCCGGTCGAAGGGCGTGCCGGTCGGCGCGAGCACCCCGACCACCTCCATCGGCGCCTCCTCGTGGCGCTCGGCGGTCGGCGAGTCCTGGATGTCGTGCACCGGCGTGAAGCGGTCCCCCACCCCCAGCCCGGTGGCGCGCGCGGCGGCGGCGCCGACCACCGCCTGCTGCCAGGCGCCCACGCCGTGACCGTGGGAGTGACCGTGGGCCAGCTCCTCGACCAGCTCGGCGTGCTGCGCGACCAGCTCCTCGTGGCCGAAGCTCCACGGCCCGCCCGCGGCGAAGCGCAGCGTGCCGTAGTCGCGCAGCTCGACCGCGGAGAACAGCGCGTCGGTCGTGGCCACGATGCGGTGGCCGCCGAAGCTGTCGCCGACCGCGGTCGGCACTGCCCAGGCCGCGCCCGGGTGCGCCGCCAGCTCCTCATAGGCGGAGAAGGGCACGTTGCCCGGGGACAGGCCCATGTGGTAGAGCGCGTTCAAGGTCAGCTGGAGCGAGGAGCCCTTGGCCCCGACCAGCACGTCGCAGACGCTGGCCGAGCGCTGGAAGCCCTCCTGCGCCGCGTTGCGCAGCGCGCCCACCGCGGCGAACAGCCCCACCCCGAGCGCCACCGAGATCGTGGTCAGCGCCGTCGCCAACGGCCGCCGGCGCAGGTTGCGGATGACGAGGCGCGGCAGCTTCATCGCAGCTCCTCCACCCGCTCGACCCGCCCCAGCGCCTGCGCCACGTCCAGGTCATGCGTCGCACACACCAGGGTCGTGCCCTCGGCGTCGACGGTCTCGATCAGCAGCTGCAGCACCGCGCGCGCGGTGTCCGGATCCAAGCTGCCGGTCGGCTCGTCGGCCAGCAGCACCTTGGGCCGGTTCATCAGCGCCCGCGCCAACGCGCACCGGGCCTGCTGACCGATCGACAGCTGGTTGGGGTGGTGATGCAGCCGCTCGCCCAAGCCGACCGCCGCCAGCAGCTCGCGCGCGCGGCCGCGCTCGACCTTGTGGCCGGCGAAGCTCGCCCCGAGCTCGACGTTCTCGAGCGCGCTGAATCCCTCCAAGAGATGGAAGGATTGGAACATGTAGCCGCAGTTCTCGGCCCGGAAGCGGTCGCGCGCCGGCTCGCGCAGGCCGACGATGTCGACGCCGTCGATCTCGACTCGGCCGCGGTCGGGCAGGATCAGGCCGCTGAGCAGGTTGAGCAGGGTGGTCTTGCCCGAGCCGCTGGCGCCGACCAGCGCCACGCGCTCGCCGGC
>CAZXTO010000321.1:0-4210 GCA_964643675.1 uncultured Planctomycetales bacterium | reverse complement strand
GTCGCCGACGCCGGCGGGACGGGGAAGACTTGGTCTCGGGAACCATCGCGTCTGGGTGGGGGTCAGCCGCCGCGGCGCCATAGCGGCAGCCGGGCGGGGACGAGAGGGGCGCGGAGGCGGGCTAGGGGAGCGGAGCCTGATCCCAGCGGGGCCAACGGGAGGCCAGGGGCCGGGGGGGCAGCGCTCGGATGCGGGTCAGGAGCTCCTGGACCTGAGCCATCAGGGCTTCGTAGCCGTCCGCGTTGTTCAGGATAGCATCCGCCCGGTTCTTTTTCTCGGCCAGATCGGCCTGGGCGGCTTCCCGGGCTCGCCACTCCTGCAGGCTCCAGCCGTGCCGCTCGGCCGCACGGGAGGCCCGGAGTTCGTCCGGGACCTCGACGAAGACCAGGAAGTCGCAGATGTCGATCAGGCCGCGCTCGATCAGGAGCGGGACGTCCAGGACCGCCCAGACGGCTCTCCCGGTGCCCTCGAGGGCCTCCAGGCGCCGGTGCAGGGCCCTCCTCACGGCTGGATGGAGGATCCCTTCGAGGGTCCTGCGGGCCTCCTCGTCGGCGAAGATGCGGGCGGCCACCGCCCGGCGGTCGAGCAGGCCGTCCGGCCGCAGCAGCGAGGTCCCGAGGCTGGCGGCCACCTCCTCGGCCACCGCGGGGCTGCCGAGCAGCAGGCCGACCTCCTGGTCGGCGTCCAGCAGCCCCTCGGGCTCCTGGAGGGCCTCCGCCAGGGCTCGGGCGGCCGTACTCTTGCCCGCGCCCACCCCGCCGAGGATCCCGACGGTGCGAAGCCCGGCCGGCCAGGCGGTTTCGGAGGTCTGCATCATGGGCGGCGATCTTGACCGGTAGCCTAGCGGCCCGTAAAAACTGTGTTCCTTACCGGGTCCTCCCCGGCTACTAGGGGGGAGTTGGGAGCCGCGCTCCTGGTCCGTCCCTAAACCCTTTCCCCCCGCCCCCCAAGGCAGAAACCCCATGACCGGTCCCAACCGCGGAGCTGCTCAAGTCAGCGTGATGTGGGTGATCGCATTGTGCGTGATCCTGGTCTTCGTCGCCATTTTCGCCTACACGAGCCAGCAAAGCGCGGCTCAATGGCAAGGCTCCTACAACGACGCCAAGCTCGAGACGGAGAACGCCGTTCAGAGCGAGGATGCCAAGAACGAGGCCTACGTCGCTCTGTCCAAGAGCGTCGGCTTCATCGAGAGCGCGGAGGGCACTTCTTCGGTCAACTCGCTGACTGCTGAGGTCGGCGCTGCCGCTTCGGTCTTCGGTGCTGCTGACGCGAACAGTGTTCAGACGCTCCTGCCGGCGGCCACCGCTGCCTACCAGAAGCTGCTGGTCGAGAAGCGCGACCTGGAGAGCACCGTGGCCCAGCTGCGCGGTGACCTGGACGCGCGCAACGCCGCCCACCGGACCTCCCTGTCCGAGAAGGACACGCGGATCTCGGAGCTGTCCAGCGAGCTGCAGGACACCACCAACTCGCTCAACCAGCGCAACTTCGAGCTCGAGAGCCAGCGCGACAGCCTGCGTCAGCAGGTCGCCGACCAGGACTCGCAGATCTCGCAGATGCGGACCCAGATCGACGACGTCAACCGCGCCCACGCGGCTGACAAGGAGATCCAACAGCAGCGCGCGGCGATCCTGGCCGAGCGTCTGAACAAGGTCGAGCGTCGCGCCGAGACCTCCGACGGCTCCGTCCTGACCGCCAGCGCCAGCCTGCAGAAGGCCTGGATCGACCTGGGTCGGATGGACCGCATCGTGCCCGGCATGGAGTTCGCCGTCCACCACCCGGACAGCAAGGCCCTGAAGGGCCGGATCAAGGTCGTCAACGTCGAGGAGAAGCGCGCCGAGTGCACCATCCTCGCCACCGCCAACCGCTTCGATCCGATCGGTCAGGACGACGAGATCCGCAACGCCGTCTACGATCCGAGCCGCGAGCCGGTCGCGGTGCTGTTCGGCAACGGCTACGGTCGCCTCAGCTCCACGGACATGAAGAACAAGCTGGCCGAGGTGGGCATCCTGGTGACCGACAAGGTCAGCAACGAGGTCGACTACCTGATCCTGGGCACGCCCTTCTTCGACGAGGACACCGGCGAGGTCATCGAGTGGTCCTCGCAGGACGTCTACCGTCAGGCCGAGGAGAACGCCCTCACCATCGTGCCGCTGCGCGACGCGATGGCCTGGCTCGGTCTCTGATCGCTTCGACCGCCCGCGGAACAAAGCTTCCGCTCCGGCCTCCCGCCCACGGCGGGAGGCCGCTCTAATTGGGCCCGGCCCGAACCCCACCCTCGCCCTTGGTCCCTGCCCCGCAAGATCCCGAACAAGTCCGCATGTCCTTCGCGGCTCACCTCGATGAGCTGCGGTCCCGCCTCGTGCGCGGGATGCTGCTGATCGCGGTGCTGTTCGTGGTCAGCTTCGCCTTCAGCAGCTACGTCCGCGACGCCTTCATGTTCCCGTGGGAGATGATGCGCGGCCGGTTGGCGGAGGACGGCATCGAGATCCCGGACCTCGGCGTGATCGGCGTCACCGAGGGCATCTTCTTCAGCGTCAAGACCTCCCTGGTGGTGTCGTTGCTGGTCGGCTTCCCCTATCTGCTCTATCAGCTGTGGGCCTTCATCGCCGCGGGGCTCTATCCGAAGGAGCGCAAGATGGTGTTCCGCTTCATCCCGTGGGGGATGGCGCTGGGCGTGGGCGGGGTGGCCTTCGGCTACCTGTTCATGATCCCGATGGTGCTCGAGTTCCTGGCCCGCCTGAACGAGAAGGCCGGCTTCGTCCCGCTCTACACCATCGGCGAGTACTTCTCCTTCTTCCTGCTGCTCACGGTCGCGCTGGCGTTGGTCTTCCAGCTGCCGCTGATCCTGATGGGCCTGGGCGCGGCCGGGCTGGTGAGCGCCAAGACGCTGCGCAAGTACCGCCGCCACTTCATCTTCGGCGCCTTCGTGATCGGCGCCTTCCTGACGCCGCCGGATCCCGTCAGCCAGCTGCTGATGGCCGCGCCGACCGTGGTGCTGTACGAGATCGGCATCCTGCTGGTGGCCTGGAAGGGCGCCAAGCCCGACCGGTCCGAGGCGGAGAGCGGGGCTTGAACCCGGCGCCGCGCGCCGTCCTGGTCTCGATCGGCGAAGAGCTGCTTGAGGGCCGGGTGGTCGACACCAACGCCGCCACCTTCGCCGCCGAGCTGCTGCGGCTGGGATTCCTGGTGCGCGAGATGCACACCATCGGCGACGCCCCGGGTGAGCTGCACGCGCTGCTCGAGCGCCTGCGCGGTCACTGCGACCTGGTGCTGAGCACCGGCGGCCTCGGCCCGACCGCCGACGACCGGGTGCGCGCCGAGGTCTGCGCGGTGCTCGGCGGCGTGCCCTTGGAGACCGTGCCGGGCGCCGCCGAGCCCCTGACCGCGATCTATCACCGCCACCTCTCCGGCGATCCTCCGCCGTGGTTCCTGGCCCAGGCCCAGGTCCCGCTGGGCGCCCGCCCGCTGGCCAATTCGGTCGGCACCGCCTGGGGTTTCGCCGCCGAGCTCGGCGCCGGCACCCGCCTGCTCTGCCTGCCCGGGCCGCCGCGGGAGTGCGCGGCGGCCTTCCACGAGGGCGGCGGCCTGGAGTACCTGGCTCGAGAATTCCCCAGCGCCAGCCGCCTGGCCTTCGGCGCCTTCCACTGCTCGGGCGCGCCGGAGTCGACCATCGAGGCGCTCATCCGCGACCTGCTCGAGGACGCCACCAATCCCCGGCTGGGCATCACCGCCGGGCCGGGCAAGGTCAGCGTCTCGGTGCTGGCCTGGAGCGAGGCCGGCGGCCCGGAGGCAGCGGAGGTGCTCGAGCGCGCCGCCGCGGAGCTGGAGCAGCGGCTCGGCGGGCTGATCTGGGGGCGCGACGACGACAGCCTCGAAGCCGTGGTGGTGCGCGAACTCCGCGCGCGGGGCCAGACCGTGACCACCGCCGAGTCCTGCAGCGGCGGCC
Source organism: uncultured Planctomycetales bacterium (assembly GCA_964643675.1). Classification (GTDB taxonomy): domain Bacteria; phylum Planctomycetota; class UBA1135; order UBA1135; family UBA1135; genus J029. The sequence continues at coordinate 264 of CAZXTO010000321.1, read as the reverse complement.
GCATCGCCGCCGCCCTGACCCGGGTGCCCGGCGCCAGCGAGGTCTACCAGCGCGGCTGGATCAGCTACGCAGACGCGGCCAAGCAGGAGCTGCTGGGCGTGCCGGAGGAGCTGCTGCGGCGCCACGGCGCGGTCTCGGCCGAGGTCGCCGCGGCGATGGCCGACGGCGCCCGCGAGCGCTCCGGCGCCGACTGGGCCCTCTCCGCCACCGGCATCACCGGCCCGGGGGGCGGCAAAGTGGTTGTTGTTGACCACGACCTGGCCC
>CAZXTO010000320.1:0-4217 GCA_964643675.1 uncultured Planctomycetales bacterium | reverse complement strand
GTCGTTGGAGCCGGCGCGGCGGAGAGCTCAGGACCGCCGCTTCCGCTTGAGGGCCGAGAGGGTCTGGTTGAGGCTCGGCGCCGGCGCCTGCTTCGGTTCCTCGGCCGAGGCTTCGACTGGCGCAGCGGCGCTGCCTTCGGTCGGCGCGGGCGGTTTTGCGCGGGTGGTCGCGGGCGGACTCGGACCCGCCGCCGGGCGCGGCGACCGGGCGGCGGCGGTCTCCGGGGTCGCGTCTTCCAGCGGAGGAGCCGGCCGGCGGCGCGGGGCGGAGGTCTCGTACCAACGCCGCCACAGGATCTCGGCCAGCAGCAGGAACAGGGCCGCCAGCGCGAACCAGAGCGCCATCGGGCGGGTGGCGCGGCCGCTGCGCTCGCCTTGCAGGGCCTCGTGCAGCGGCGGGTTGAGCCGGCCGCGGCCGATGCGAGCCAGCTGCCCCAGCACCTTCACCCCTTCGCCGGGGTCGAGCCGCGGTTCGAACTCGGGGGAGTAGGGCACCGCCAGCGGCGCCAACGGGATCGGTTCGCCGTCGGCGGTCTGGGCGGCGAAGCGATAGACCCCCTCGCCGCCGAGCGGCACCCGCGCCTCGAAGCGGTCGCCGGCCACCGGCGCCAGCGGCACCGGCAGGCTGCTGCCGTCCGGGCGCACCATGCGCGCGATCAGGGTCTCGGCCGCCGCCCCCGGCGCGCGCTCGCGGTCGACCTCGACGCTGAGCACCGCCTCGCGGCCCTCGCGTCGCACGCTCGGGAAGTACTCGCCCGGAGGCTCCTGCCCGACCAGCCAGCGCGCCAGCGTGACCAGGGTCTGGGCCACCTCCGGCCAGTCGGCGTCGGCCACGCCGAACTCGCCGTCGACCTGGCCGGTGTAGGCGGCGCTCCGCCCCAGGCCGGCCTGCATGGTCGCCGCCACCGGGGCCGCGTACTCGTCGGTGGTGCGGACGCCGGTCGCGGCGCCGGGGCGACCGTAGGTCAGGTTGTAGCCGGGCAGGGGCGCCCACGGCCCGGCGCCGGCGGCGCCGATCGCCATCATCCCCGGCGTCGCGACGGTGCCGGTGGGCTGGTCGACGAAGGAGCTGCGCGCCGCCAGCAGGGTGTCCTGGGCGAACAGCCGCGGCAGCTCCTGCGGCGAGGTGGTGAAGTAGACCTCGCCGCCGCCGCGCTGCGCCACCTCGCGCAGGAAGCTGGCGTCGGAGTCACTCGGCGTGCCCAGCGCCACCACCGAGACCGTGGTCGAGCGCTCCTCGGTGAGCTGCTTCAGGAGCTGTCGGAACTCGCCGGGCTCCTCGGCGTCGGCCGCGTCGGCGAACAGGATGATGTGGCGGTTGGTCGCCCGCGCCCGCTCCAGCTGGTGCGCCGCCGCCAGCAGGCCGGTGTAGGTGTAGATGCCGCCGCCCATCGACTGGATGCCGCTGATCTGATCCAGGATCGCCGCGGGGTCGTCCACCGGCCGCAGCCCGACCACGGTGTGGGCTTCGGAGTCGACCGCGATCACGCTGACCTCGTCGATCGGTCCCAGCAGCCGCGCCGCCTCCATCGCGCCGGCGTTGGCCAGGTCCATCTTGGTCAGGCCCTGGCCCGCGCTGGCGCTCATCGAGCCGGAGCGGTCCAGCACCACCGCCAGCGCCAAGGCCATCTTGCGGTGCTCGATCCGGACCTCCATGGTCACCGGGATCACCGGATCCAGCGCCGACTGGTAGTAACCGCCGACGCCGAAGGAGGCCTGCCCGCCGGTCACCATCAGCCCGCCGCCGAGGTCCTCGACCTGGCGCGCGACCGCCTCCGCCAGCCGGCCGAGCCTGCCGACGGCGACGTTCTCGAGCACCACCGCGGAGTAGGACTCGAGGAAGGCCGGGTCGCCCTGCGGCAGCTCCTCCGGCCGCCGCGTCTCCACCTGCATGCCGGCCTCGCGCAGCGCCACCGCCAGGCGTCCGTCGCCGCCGTCGTCGTTCACCAGCAGCAGGGGCCGCCGCCCCTCGACCCGGGTGACCCCCAGGCCGCGGTCGTTCTCGGGCACCCGGTCGCCGTCGGCCTCGAGCAGCAGGCGGTAGCGCGCCAGCCCGGGCGCCCGCCCCAGGTCGCGGAAGCGCAGGTGGTTCAGCCCGCGCCGGAGCTCCCGCCGCCCGCGGGCGATGACCTCCTCGCCGCGCAGCAGCCGCCAGCCGACCTCGACCGCGCGGTCGGAGCGCACCCAACCGGCGAACTGGAAGGGCTCGCCGAGACCGACCGACTCCGGCAGCTCGAGCGCGTCCACCGCGACGTCCACGCCGACCGGGTGGCCGGCGCCGCGGACGTCCAGGCGCACCCCCCGCAGCGCCGCGCGGCGGGCGGCGTCCTCGGGCGAGGCGCCGTGGAACTCGCCGTCGGAGAGCAGCAGGATCGAGCCCGGTCGGTTCTCGGGGATCAGGGCCAGGGCCTGGTCGAGGGCGTCGGCGAGGTGCGAGCCGTCCGGGTCGGGCGTGCCGCGGAAGCCGTCGAAGGCGAAGGCGGGTCCGGGCTCTCGCTCCAGGGCGACCTCGGCGCCGAAGGAGAGCACCGCGAGCCGATCCCCGGCTTGGGCCTGTTGCTCCAGCAGCTCGGCCATCTCGGTGACGGTGGCGGCGGCCCCGCCCGGCATCGAACGCGAGCGGTCGACCACCAGCACCAGGTCGCGGCCGGTGCTGCGGCCGCCGGCGTAGGGGCCGGCGAGCGCCAGCAACAGGCTGCCGAGCAACAGCGCGCGCAGCAGCAGGCGCAGGCTCGGCGCCGGGCTGGTGCGCCACAGCAGCCAGGCCGCCGGCAGGGCCAGCAGGAGCAGCTCGGGGTAGAGGAAGCTCATCGCCGCCGTCCTCCTCCCGCCAACACCCACCAGTCGGTCAGCACCGCGGCCAGCAGCAACAGCAACAGCACCAGGCCCACCGGCGACTCGCCGTAGCGCTGGCGCGCCAGTCCGGCCGCCGCCAGCTCGGGGCTGCGCTCGCCGCGGCCGCGCTGGCGCAGGTCCGACTCCGCCGGATCGGCGAAGTTGACCGCGAAGCGGGTCAGGGGCCGGCCGCCGCCGAGCAGCAGGTAGTCGCCGTAGGGCGGCAGGTCCTCCAGCGCCAGGGTGTCGCCGGGGGCGAAGTCCCGCGGGCCGTCGGGGCCCTCGAGCTGCCACTCGAGCTCCTCTTCGTGGCGGTAGGCGAAGGGCTCGCCGGCGACCAGGTTGACCGCTGCGGCCCCGCCCAGCGCCGATTGCCGCAAGGCCATCAGGTTGGCGAGCAGGATCGGCCAGTCCGGTGAGCGCTGCAGGGTGGAGCGGCCGGGCACCAGGTTGAGACGGTAGACCATCGCCTTGCCGCTGCGGCCCTCGTCGAGCAGCGCCTGGTCGCCGGCCGCGATCAGCGGCAGGCCCTTGCCGCCGAAGCCCGGCTTGCGGGTCCAGACCAGGCCGTCGAGGGTCAGCCCCTCGAGCAGCGGGTGCCGCTTCTCGATCAGGAAGGGGCCGAGGAAGGCCTCGAGCTCCCCTTCGTCCCGCGGCAACACCAGCGACCAGGCCGGCGGGGCGGCGGCTTCGTGGGCGATCACCAGGTCGGCCTGGTCGACCGCGCGGCGGGCGTCGGGGAAGAGGCGTTGGATGCCGTCCAGGCCGAGCTCCTCGGCCCAGCCCTCGTCCAGCGCCCAGCCGACCCGCACCGGGCGGCGCGGCGGCGGATGCAGCACGACGTGGTCGTCGACCGCGAGCGCGTCTTCCGGCAGCTCGAGGCGCAGGGCGGGAGTGGCGGCCGGGACCTCCAGGTCGAGGCGCGCGCTGCCGCCGGCGTCGAGGCGCAGGGCGCGCCGACCGAGCTCGCCGGCCGCGGTCGAGAGCACCAGCTCGAGCTCGCGCGGACCCTCGGCGAAGGAGCGCACCCGGGCCTGGATCCGGTCCTGCCCTTCGGTCGCCGCGGGCGTGCGCGAAGCGTCGAGCAAGGCCAGGTTGTCGGCGGCCTCGCCGAGGGCGACCCAGCGCGCGCCGGGATCGAGCGCCAGCTCGGGCTCGAGGCGGTCGCTCAGCACCAGCAGCTCGCCGTCGCCGGCCAGCTCGCGGCCGAGCAGCATGGCCGGGCGCAGGTCGTGCGAGGGCGCCGCCGGCTGCCAGGCCTCGAGCGCCTGACGCGCTTCGGCGATCACCGCGCCCGGGCCGCACAGCAGGGAGGGGCGTCGGCCGCTCCGGACCAGGCTGACCCGGGTGCGGCGCCCGTACTGATCGAAGGCCTGCTCGAG
>CAZXTO010000319.1:0-4224 GCA_964643675.1 uncultured Planctomycetales bacterium | reverse complement strand
CGCCAAGCTTGGAGCGAGCTCACCGGAGCCGCCGCCCCATCCCCGGAGCGCCAGCCATGAGCCGCCGCTCACTGCGCGCCGCCGCCCTGGCCACCGCCTTCGCCACCGCCCGCGCCGCGGCCCTCGCCGCCGTCGCTCTCGCCACCTTCGCCGCTGCCTCCCCCGCCCAGCTGGTGCCGAACGGCGCCACCTGGAAGTACCTCGACGACGGCAGCGACCCCGGTCCGGCCTGGACCTCCTTGAGCTACTCCGACGCCAGCTGGTCGGCCGGCCCGGCCGAGCTCGGCTACGGCGATGGCGACGAGGCCACCGTGGTCGGCTACGGCCCCAACGCCGCCGCCAAGTACCCGACCACCTACTTCCGTCACGAGTTCCAGGTCCCCAACCCGTCACTGATCCAGCAGCTGCACCTGCGCTACCTGCGGGACGACGGCCTGATCGTCTACCTCAACGGGACCGAGATCGAGCGCAACAACCTGCCCGCTGGCCCGGTCGGCCACCTCGACTGGGCGGCGTCCGTGATCAACGGCGCCGGCGAGGTCGGTCGCCTCGAGCTGGCGGTCGATCCCGGCCTGCTGCTGCCGGGCCGCAACCTGCTCGCGGTGGAGCTGCATCAGGCGGCCCCCGACGACCCCGACCTGAGCCTGGCGCTGGAGCTGACCGAGCTGCCGCTGCCGCCGCTGGCGCGCGGGCCCTACCTGCAGAAGGCCACCCCGACCAGCATGGTGGTGCGTTGGAACACCCGCGCGGCCACCGACAGCGTGGTGCGCTGGGGCGCCACGCCGACCAGCCTGAACCAGAGCCTGGTCCTGGCCGGCGCGCGCCAGCAGCACGAGCTCGAGATCACCGGCCTCCAGCCGGACACGCTTTATTACTACGCGGTCGGCGACAGCCTCGCGACCTACGCCGGCGGCGACCCCGAGCACCGCTTCCGCACCTTCCCGCCGGCCGGCGCCGCGCGCGCCGGCCGGATCTGGGTGATCGGCGACAGCGGCACCGCTCGCGGCGGCGCGGCAGCGGTGCGCGACGCCTACGCCGCCTTCAGCGCCGGCCTCGAGACCGACCTCTGGCTGATGCTGGGCGACAACGCCTACGTCTCCGGAACGCCGCTCGAGTACCAGGCCGCGGTCTTCGACATGTACCCGGCCATGCTGAGGAGCGCGCCCTTGTTCGCCACCCGCGGCAACCACGAGAAGAGCGCGCCGACCTACTACGGCCAGTTCAGCTTCCCGGCCCGCGGCGAGGCCGGCGGGCTGCCGTCGGGCAGCGAGGCCTACTACTCCTTCGACTTCGCCAACGTCCACTTCGTCTGTCTGGACTCCGAGGCCAGCAGCCGGGCGCCGGGCGGCCCGATGCTGACCTGGCTCGAGCAGGACCTCGCCGCCACTGCCCAGGACTGGATCGTCGCCTACTGGCACCACCCGCCCTACACCAAGGGCTCGCACGACTCGGACGACCCAGCCGACAGCGGCGGGCGCATGAAGGAGATGCGCGAGCACGTGCTGCCGATCCTCGAGGACTACGGCGTCGACCTGGTGCTGGCCGGCCACAGCCACAGCTACGAGCGCTCCTTCCTGATCGACGGCCACTACGGCGACTCGGCCAGCTTCGATCCCCTGAGCATGTTGCTGGACGGCGGTGACGGCAGCGTGAGCGGCACCGGGGCCTACCAGAAGGCCGCCGGCGGCCACGCCGGCGCGGTCTACACCGTGGCCGGCTGCTCCGGCAAGCGCAGCGGCGGCCCGCTCGACCACCCGGTCATGTACCGCTCCCTCGACACCCTGGGCTCGGTGGTGCTCGAGGTCGACGGCGGCCGCCTCGACCTGCGCTTCCTCGACGCCACCGGCGCGGTCTCGGACGAGTGCACCCTGCTGCGGCGCTCCCCCGGCCCCCAGCTCCAGGTGCTGAACCTCGTCGCCGGCCAGCAGGCGAGCGCGCGCTTGAGCCAGATGGTCCCCGGCAACCTGGCCGTGCTGGGCTGGTCGGTCAGCGGCGGCGGCCCGGTCGCCACCCACCACGGCGACGTGCTCCTCAGCCCGCCGGTGCACCGCCTCGGGCCGGCGGTCGCCGACCCCAACGGCCAGCTGAGCGTGAGCCTGACGGTGCCCGCCGGCAGCGCCGGCCTGCCGATCTGGGTCCACGCCCTGGAGCTGAGCGGCGGCGGCCAGGGCTGGCTCAGCAACGCCCTCGCGCTCACCATCCAGTGAGGCCCCGGGATGTCTAGGATGGCGCCATGAGGCACCGTCCGCCCACCGGTCCCGCGCGCATCCTCGCCGCCGCCTGCCTCGCCGCGCTGCTGCTGCCGGCCTGCAGCGAACCCGAGCCGGCCCCGACGGCGGACAACCTGCTGCTGGTGACCTTCGACACCACCCGCGCCGATCGCGTCGGCGCCTATGGCCACGGCGGCGCCAGCACCCCGCACCTCGACCGGCTGGCGGCGGAGGGGGTGTTGTTCGAGAGCTGCTTCGCGGTCGCGCCGACCACCCTGCCGACCCACGCCTCGATCCTGACCGGCCTCTACCCGATCCATCACGGCGCCCGCAACAACGGCACCCACCGCCTCCCCGAGGACGTGCCCACCTTGGCCGGGATCCTGACCGAGGCCGGCTTCGACACCGGGGCGGTGGTCTCGGCGCTGGTGCTGGATTCGCGCTACGGCCTCGACAGCGGCTTCGCTCACTACGACGACGACCTCTCCGGTGGCGCCCAGGCCAGCCGCTTCATGCTGCGCGAGACCCGCGCCGCCGACACCACCCGCCGCGCCCTGGATTGGCTGCAGCGACCGCGGGGCGAGCGCTGGTTCCTGTGGGTGCACTACTTCGACCCGCACGCCTCCTACGCCGCCCCGCCCGAATTCGCGGCGCGCTGTCCGGAGGACCCCTACGACGGCGAGATCGCCTACGCCGATGACGGCCTCGGCCGCCTGCTCGGCGCGCTCGAGCTGAGCGGTGAGCTCGACCGCACCCTGGTCGTGGCCACCGCCGATCACGGCGAGTCGCTCGGGGAGCACGGCGAGAGCTCGCACGGCTTGTTCCTCTACGACGCCACCACCCACGTGCCGCTGCTGCTCCGCCATCCCTCGCTGCCCGCGGGCACCCGGCGCGAGGACCTGATCAGCCAGGTCGACCTGCTGCCGACCCTGGTCGAGCTGCTCGAACTGCCGGCCGCGGCCGGCGCCGACCGACTGGACGGCGTCTCCCTGGCCGGACCGGCTCGCGGCGGCGAGCCGGTGCACCGGCCGGCGGTCTATCAGGAGTCGGTCAGCCCCTTTTTCCAGCACGGTTGGGCCGAGCTGCGGGCGCTGCGGGCGACCGGCCGCCGCTTCATCTCGGCGCCGCGCGAGGAGTTCTACGGCCTGGCCGACGACCCGCGCGAGGAGCAGAACCTGCTGCCCGCGGCCGAGGACCGGGCCGGGCCCCTGCGCCTCGACCTGGAGCGGCTCCTGGCGGCGGGGATCCGCGACTCGCGTCGTCTGGAGGGCGCCCCGGAGGGGGCGGAGCACGCCGAGTTGGCCGAGCTCGGCTACGTGTTCACCGAAGGGGTGGGGGAGGACGAGGAGGGGCAGCCGCGCGCCGACCCCAAGGACAAGGTCGAGGCCTGGAAGCTGATCCAGCGCGCCTACCGGCTGGTGGGGGAGAAGGACTGGCCGGCGGCCGAGCAGGCGCTGCGGGCCTTGCTCGAGGAGGCGCCGCAGTCGATCGACGGGCGCCGCAACCTGGCCGTCGCCCTCGAGGCGCAGGGCAAGGAGCAGGCCGCGCTCAAGCAGCTGCGCCGATGTCTGTCCCTGCCCGGCTTGAACGCCGAGGTGTTGCTGGAGCTGGCGGCCCTGGAGCGGGAGCTGGGCGAGGAGCAGTGGCCGCAGCGCATCGACGCCGCCCGTCTGCTCGAGCCGCGCGACCCCACGCCTTGGGTGCGGCAGGGGGATTGGGAGCTCGAGGAGGGCCGCGTCGCCGACGCCCAGGCCAGCTACGAGCGCGCGCTCGAACGGGACGAGCGCTGCGCGCCCGCCTGGCGCGGCCTCGGCGAGCTGCACCTGCGCGGCAGGCGCTTGGACCAGGCCGAGCAGGCCCTGGCGACCGCGGTGGCCTGCGACCCGCAGGATTACGGCGCCTGGCTGGCCTTCGCGCGTTGCGCCGAGCAGCGCCAGCAGACCGGGCAGGCCCTGGAGCGCTACGCCGGCGCCGAGGCCGCGCGCCCCGGCACCGCGGCGTTGGCGTTGCGTCT
>CAZXTO010000318.1:0-4230 GCA_964643675.1 uncultured Planctomycetales bacterium | reverse complement strand
GGGCCCGTTCAGCCCCGGCAGCGCCTCGGGCGCCAGCCACACGCCGCGGTCGCTGACGCTGCGATAGAGGTCGTAGCCGCCGGCGCCGCCGGCGCGATCGGAGGCGAACAGCACCGAGCGGGCGTCGCCGACGAAGGCCGGCTCGCGCTCATGGAAGGGGCTGTTCAGGGCCGCCAGCGGCTCCGGCTCCCCGCCCGGCGCGACCAGCCACAGGTCGAAGTCGCGGCGCGCGCCGCGCGGCCGGTCGCTGGCGAAGGCGAGCGCCCCGCTGCCCGGTAGCGGCGCGGGGTCGGTGTCGTCGTAGGCGCTGTTGACCCCGCCGGGGACCGCCTCCACCCCGCCGAAGAAGCCGTCGCGGTAGCCGATCCGAAACAGGTCCAGGCCGCCGAGGGTGCCGGGGCGGTCGCTAGCGAAGTAGAGCGCGTCGCGGCCGAAGGCCGGCGCCCACTCGTCACGGTCGCTGTTGGCCGCCTGCAGCGGTCGCGGATCGACCGCCACCCCGTCGACCAGCTCGGCGATCCAGAGGTCGCTGTTCAGGCCGCGCTCGCCGACCGGGAACACCAGCCAGCGCCCGTCCGGCGACAGGGCCGGGCGGCCCTCGTGACCGGCCGAGTTGATCTCCCCGGACAGCGGCTCCGGATCCTCCCAGACCACGTAGCGCACGTCGCGGAAGGCGGCGCCGGCGTAGTGCCGCTCGCCGTCGGTGTAGCCCGAGTCCTGCCCCAGGTAGGGCCGGAAGCGCAGATAGGCCAAGAAGAACCCCGCCGCGACCAAGGCGATCACGATCACGAGGTTCTTGCCGAGGTGCTTCATGCGCGGCGGCTAGTTCTCCTCCAAAACGCTGACGGCCAGGTTCGCCAGGCCGGCGGCGCCGCAGGCGTTCATGACCTTGACCACGTTCTCGTGGTGGGTCTGGCGGTCGCCCCGGATCGTGACCTGCATCTCCGGGTTGGTCGCCGCGGCCTGCCGCAGGGCGGTCAGCAAGCCGTCCTCGTCGACCACGGTGCCGCCCACCGACAGGCGCCCGTCCTGCAACACGTTGACCACGATCTCGTCGGCGGTGGTCGGCGCGGCGCCGGCCTCGGCCGCCTCCGGCAGATCCAGCTCGACCTGGCGTTCCGGGTCGAGGAAGGTGGTCGACACCATGAAGAAGATCAGCAGCAGGAACACGACGTCGATCATCGAGGTCAGGTTCAGCGCCGGCTCCTCGTCGGGCGCGATGTCCGGGATCTTCATTCGCCGCCCCCGTTCAGCAGGCGGTCGGTGAACTCGCCGTAGGTGTCCTCGACCGCGGTCACGAAGCGGTCCAGGCGGCTGCGGAAGAAGTAGTAGGCGGCCTGCGCCGGAATCGCGATCGACAGGCCGACCGCGGTCGTGATCAGCGCCGAGCTGATGCCGTCGGCGAGCCGCTCGGGCTTGCCGAGCGCGTCCGACATGGCGATCTGGGTGAAGGCCTGGATCATGCCCCAGACCGTGCCGAGCAGGCCCAGCAACGGGGCGATCGCCGCGATCACCACCAGGGGCCGCAGCTTGGCCGAGAGCACCCGCATCTCGCGCGCGCCGGCGTCCTCGACCGCCTTCTCCATCTCGAGCATCGGCTGGTCGGTGCGCTTGAAGGCGGCCGCCAGGACCCGCGCCATCGGCGTGCGCTGCTGCCGGCACAGCTCCAGCGCCTGGCCGGCGCCGCCGCTCTGGTAGGCGTCGAGCACCTCGAGGCCGTCTGCGTGCGTGCCCAAGGCGCCGCGCCGCAGCCGCATGCCGCGCTCGACCATGAAGGCCACCGCCAGCACCGAGCACAGGCCGAGCGGCCACATCACCGGTCCGCCGTTGGCGATCATGTCGAACAAGGAGCGGAAGCCGGCGTCGGTGGCGGCCGGGTCCTGGACCCCGGCGGCGAGGGCGGCGGGCTCGGGGACGGGCAGGCTGGACACGGCGGAAGGGTCGGGAGCGGGCACGGGGAGGGAGGCGGCGGAGACCGCGAAGGGGGCGGTGGTCATCGCGAGCTGGATTCGAGCTGTTGCAGCCGTTCGCGCGCCTGGGCGGCGTAGGCGGTGTCGGGGTACTGGGTGACGATCTCGCGGTACTGGTCGGCGGCGCGGTCGGGATCGCCGAGGCGTTCCAGGCACAGGCCGGCGAAGTACAGGCCCTCGGCGACCTCGTCGTCGTGGGCGTAGAGCACCGCCACCTTCAGGAATTCGCTCAGGGCGGCGTCGACCTGCTCGCCGGCCAGCTCGAGCTTGCCGAGGCCGAGGCGCGCGCGCGCGGCGAGCACGCCCTGGTCCCGCGCCAGCACGCGCTCGAAGGCCTGTTGCGCGGCTCGGCGCTGATCGAGCGCCGCCAGCGAGCGCCCGCGCCAGAGCTCGCCTTCGGTGCCGTTGGCGAAGTCGGGGAAGCGGCGCGCCAGCTCGGCCAGGGTGGCCGAGGCCGCCGACCAGTCCTCGATCTGGCACTGGGCCACGCCGAGCCGGAACAGGCAGCGGTCGATCGCCTGGTGCTGCGGGGACTCCTGGTGGAGCTGGGCCAAGGGTTGCACCGCCTCGGCGAAGCGAGCCAATCGGAACAGGGCCTCGCCGTGCAGGAACAGGGCCTCGCCGCGCAGCTCGCTGCCGGGGTGATCGGCCACCAGCTCGGCGAAGGCAGCGGCGGCCGGCTCGGCCCGCTCCAGGCGCAGCTCGGCATAACCCAGCTTGTAGAGCGCGCGGGCGGCCACCGGGTTGGCCTCGTGGGCCGCGGCGATCCGGTAGAGCGGGGTGGCGCGGGCGTCCTGTTCGGCCGCGAACCAGGCCTCGCCGACGAAGAAGGCGGCCTCGGCGGCGGCGAGCTGCTCCGGCTGCAGGGCGAGCGCGGCGCGCACCGCCGCCTCCGCCGCAGCCGGGTCCTCGGCCTCGAGCGCAAGGTAGCAGCGCTCGATCTCGAGCTGCGCCGCCAGGCCGTCGTCCTGTACCCGCTTGCGGACCGCGCCGAGCAGGGCCAGGCCGGCGGCCGGGTCGCCTGCTTCCTGCAGCGCGGTCGCGGCGACCTTGGCGGCCTCGACGTAGACGCCTTCCTCCGCGCCGGCGCGGCCATAGGCGTTGAGGGCCTCGACGCAGGCCGAGGGGTCGCCGGCGGCCTGCGCCGCCCACACCAGCAGTTCGAGGGCCGAGCGCTGCAGCTCGACGTCACCGGCGCCGCCGGCCACCTCGGCGATCTGCGGCAGCAGATCGACCGCCTCCTCGTAACGTTCGAGGTCGTACTGGCACCACGCCAGCGCATAACCCGCGGCCGGGGCCAAGGGGTGGCGCGGGTGCCCGCTCAGCAGGGCCACGAACTTCTGCTCCGCCTGCTCGACCTGACCGTCGGCGTAGAGCCGCTCGCCCAGCTCGTAGAGCGCCTTGGGCGCCTCGGCCGAGCCGGCGTGCTCGGCGATCAGGGATTCGAGCTGCGCGAGCCCTTCGGTCCCGCCCGCCATGCGGCCGAGTCGGAACATGACCTCGGAGACGCGGCCGCCGGCGGGGTGCCGCTCCAGGTAGCGGGTCCAGGCGCGCCGGGCGGCCGGCTCGTCGCCGCTCTCGAAGCGGGCGCGGCCCTCCATGTAAGCGGCCTCTTCGGCCTCGGGGCTGGCGGCGTAGCGCTCGGCGACGGCGCCGAAGTGGGCGGCGGCGGCGGCCGGGTCGTCGAGCAGGTAGCGGCACCAACCCAGGCGCGAAGTGGCCCGCGCCGCGTGCTCGGCGCCCTCGGCGCCGGACAAGGAGTCGGTGAAGGCCTGCTCGGCGGCTTCATAGTCCTGCAGGCGAAGGAGGGCCTCGCCCTTCGCGAGCTGGACCTTGGCGAGGTACTGGCTGTCGGGGTAATCGCTGACCAGGCGGTCGGCCAAGGCCACCGCCTGCTCCGCGTCGCCGTCGTTCAGGTTCGAGACCACCGCCGCGTGCAAGGCATAGTCCGACTCGGCGCGGCGGTAGGACTCGGAGGCCTCGTCGAGCCGCCCGAGCTCGTAGAGCGCGTCGCCGCGCGCGGCGTGGATGCGGCCGGCGAGCTCCTCGCCCGGGCGACGGTTCAGGGCGGCGTCGAAGCTGGCCAGGGCCGGGCCGGCCTGGCCGTTGCGCGCCTGCGCCACGCCGCGCCAGTAGAGGGCCTCGGAGCCGCCGCCGGGCAGCTCCCCCGCCAGCAGCGCCAGCGCGGGCTCGTCCTGGCCGGCTTGCAGCAGGTGGATGCCGCGCTGCAAGGCGGCTTCGGCCACGTAGGGGCTGTCGG
>CAZXTO010000317.1:0-4292 GCA_964643675.1 uncultured Planctomycetales bacterium | reverse complement strand
GCGCGTGGCCGGTCGGGAGGAGCTGCTGGCGACCGCCTCCTTCGCCCAGGCTCCCGCGCAGGCCTGGCTGGCCGGGCAGGAGGGCGCCGACCGCTGCTGGCTGCTGCGGGTGGAGCAGCGCGACGACGGGCAGGCCGCCCTGATGGTCCATCGCGGCCCCGAGCCGGTGCGCCCGCGGGCGGCCCTGGAGGGCCCGGTGGACCTGCTCTGCGACCTCGGCATGGTGCTCTGCCGCTTCGACCGCCGCGCCTTCGGTCGCCACTTCGAGGCCGTGTACGGCCACCCGGTGCCGGCGGCGGCGCGCGAGTGGATCGGCGACCACCGGCTGGCCTTCGAGGCCGGCGCGGTCGGCGAGGAGGACTTCGCCGGCGCCCTGCTCCCCCTGCTGGAGCTGGCGCCGCCCGACCGGGCCACCTTGGAGCGGCTGTGGAGCTCGATCTTCAGCGCCAAGCGCTCCACCCAGCACTGCCTGCGGGCGCTGGCCGCTCGCCCGGAGGTCGAACTCGTGGTGGTCAGCAACACCGACCCCTGGGCCCTGCGCGCCTGCCGCGAGCGCTTCGGGCTCGAGGACCTGCTCTACGGCGCGGTGGCCAGCTTCCAGGACGGGGTGCAGCCGAAGGGGGCGGACGCCTCGATGTGGCAGGAGGCGCGGCGCCGGGCGACGGCCCGCCGCGGCGTCGAAGCGGCCCACGCGGTGGCGATCGACGACATCCGCACCTACCTGCACCAGGCGCTGCAGTCGGGCGCGGCGACCGCCGTGGTGCACTACCGCCGCTTCGCCCAGTTCCACTTCGAGCTGGCGCGGCTCGGGCTGTAGCCGGGGCCGACGAAGGCCGGCCTCAGGCCGCCAGCTGCATCAGGAAGATGACCACCACGCCAGCGTAGACGCCGATCAGGTAGCCGGCCACCGCCAGCAGCACCCCGACCGGAGCCAGGGCCGGGTGGAAGGCGCTCGCCACCACCGGCGCCGAGGCGGCGCCGCCGATGTTGGCCTGGGAGCCGACCGCGACGAAGAAGATCGGCGCCTTGAACAGCCGGCGTGCGAGCAGCATGATCCCGATGTGGATGAACATCCACAGCGCGGCGATCGCCAGCAGGCCGAAGTTGTCCGGGTCGAAGATCTTGGCGAACTGGGCCTTGGCCCCGATCGTGGTCACCAGGAGGTAGAGGAAGACCGAGCCGAGCGCGCTGGCGCCGGCGCCCTCGAGGCGGCGCACCGGAGTGAAGGACAGGATCAGGGCGACGGTGGTGGCCAGGATCACCTTCCAGATGAAGGCGTTCATGACCTCGCCCTCGGGCAGCAGCTCGGCGACCGCGGCCGAGATGGCGGTGGTGCCGAAGGCGATCGCGAGCAGCACCAGCAGGTCCGGCAGGCTGGTCGGCCGCGCCACCTTGGCCTGGAAGGCGGCCACCGTGTCCCGCACCTCCTCGATCTTGCCGCGCTCGGCGCCGATCTTGGCGTCCATCTTCTTCTCGCGGCCGGCGAACAGCAGCAGCAGCGCGGTCCAGACGTTGGCCACCGCCACGTCCACCACCACCATCAGGCTGAGGGTGTCGGCCGAGGCGTCGACGGTCTCGCCGATGGCGACGAAATTGGCCCCGCCGCCGATCCAGGAGCCGGCCAGGGCGGCCAGGCCGCGCCAGGCCTCCTCGCCGAGCTCGGGCGGCACCAGGCCCTTGAGCAGGAACAGGGCCACCGGGCCGCCGATCACGATCGTGGTGGTGGCCAGCAGGAACATGCCGACTGCGGTGCCGCCGAGGCGCAGCACCGCCTTGACGTCGACCGAGAGCACCAGCAGCACCAGGCTGGCGGGCAGCAGCCAGGCCTTGATGAAGGTGTAGAGCTCGAACTTCTCGTCCACCGGGATCACCCCGGTGTTCGAGAAGGCGGTCGGGACGAAGTAACAGAAGACCAGCAGCGGCACGACCTTGAACATGCCCCGGGTCCGCTCGTAGCGGTTGAGGCTGAACAGGATCGCCAGGATGCCGAGGAGGATCGCGAGGACCTCCATCGGCGTGTTCACCAGCGGGGCGGCGGCGGCGGTCTCCTGCAGACGCACTAGTTGACGCTGGGCCCGCTCTCGGAGGGCGCGGCCTGCTGCTCAGGCAACTCGAAGTGGTCGATGGTGTGGCAGGGGTACTCGACCGGCTGGCCGTCGATCTTGAGCCGGAAGGTGTAGCGGCCGAACTCCTCGAAGGGCATGCCGGTGAGCCGGACCACCGCGCGCTGCTTGGCGCGGCGCTCGGGCAGGTTCAGGTTGGGCAGGTTCATGTCCATGACCTTGCCCTGCGGCGTGATCACCTGCAGGCTGATCTCGTACTCGCCGTCGCCGTCGGTGATGCCGAGGGCGGCGGCCATCATCGGCAGCTGACCGGGCAGCTGCCGCGAGTGCAGGGCGTCGAACATGCCGACCAGGACCAGCTTGCCGGCCTCGTCGCGGAACGCGTGGTCACAGACGTGGATCCACTCGACAGTGGGGATGGGCTTTCCCATCCCAACAGGATAGCGGCGCCTAGCCGCCGCCCATCATGCCTTCCGCCGGAACCGAGTCCATGTCGGTGTAGCGGTGCAGGCTGCTCTGCGAGGCCGGCAGGTGGCCGAACAGCTGGAAGGTGATGTAGATCGAGATGCCCCCGAACAGGAGGATCCACATGGTCTTCTCCCCCCGCCAGCCGGCCACGTACCGGAGGTGCATATAGACCACGTAGAACACCCACGAGATCAGGGCGGAGACCTCCTTGGAGTCCCAGCCCCAGTACAGCGCCCAGGCCTCCTGGGCCCACAGGGCGCCCTGGATCAGGCCGGCGGTCAGGAACGGGAAGCCGACCGCGAAGATCAGGAAGGTGAAGTGGTCGGCGCCTTGCTCCCACTCCCGGAACCAGGACAGCTTGCCGGGGAGTCGCATGCTGAGCAGCGAGAACAGGCCGGTCAGGATCAAGACTCCGGGGCCGAGCAGGATCCCCATGCCACCGAAGGGGATCATCACGACCGTGGAGAGCGCGGTCAGGATGACGGTGCCCTTCCCGAGCGGGTATTCCCTTCTTTGAAGCAGGCCGCGCCAGAACTTGAAGCAGAAGTACAGCCAGGTCGCCAGGGTGGCCTTGAACAGGGTGAAGTACCCGAACATGTAGGCCGTGATGTGGGTGCTGAACCAATAGGACTGCAGCGCCGGCGGCAGGGCCTTCCCGGTCGGGTCCAGACGCAGGACGTAGTACACCGTGACCGCGATCCCGACCAGGACCAAGCCGATGAGGAGGTCGCCGAAACCCCGCGCCAGCCCCTGCCGTTTGTGCAGGCCGAGCACGAAGTAGTTGATCAGCACGGCCAGGAAGCAGGAGGCGGTCCCGAGCGGGATCACCTCGTACATGGTCTGGGCCGGCCAGTGCTGCACCTCGATGTAGCGGGCGACCATGGCCAGGGTGTTGACGACCAAACCCAGCACGCAGACCCCGATCAAGGACCAGGAGGCGGTCTTGAGCAGGCTGGAGGGCGCCGGGGCCCCCGGCGGAGCAGGCACCTGGACCGTCCCCGCGCCGGCAACCGCCACTTCGGCAGCACCTCGCCGGCGCATCAGCGGTTCCAGGAACCAACCGAGCGCGGTCACCAGGGCGAGAAGGCCTCCCGCGAGGGAGACGTACATGGTCAGATAAAGCAGGGAACGGTAGCTGAAGCTTTCCATCTAGAGCCCTCGGTGGCGGCGGCTGACCATCGGATTGATGGTGAAGGCGATGATGATGCCGAAGGCAACCATGTAGAGCCCGATCAGCACCACTTCAATGCCGGGGTCGTAGACGATGCCGATCCCGGAGTAGGTCGGGTCCCCCTTGTCCCAGTTGGTCTGGAAGAAGCGGTAGCCCTCGAAGACCTCGTAGTCGTTGACCCGGATGTGGCCGCTCTCGGCGGCGATTCCCTCGTGGTGCAGGCGGCCATCCTCGCCGCGGCTGCCGCGGAAGAAGGACAGCTTGGACTGCCACTCGAGCGGCATGTCGTCGCGGTCCTCGCGGAAGATGAGCTTGAGCAGTCGCTGCTCGCCGGCGGGGCCGGCGTAGCTCACCCACTGCCCGTCGACCGCGGTGCTCATCACGAACTCCTGCGGCCCCGCGGGGGTTGTGACCCGCACCCGGATCGCGCCCGGCGCCGGGTGGAAGAAGTCGGCGCCCTCGACCGGGGCGATCTCCATCTCCAGGGTGCCGGAGGTCTGGGCGCTGCGCACGTCCAGGTGGTGGCCGCCCTCGAGCTGGATCGAGGAGCCGGCCGGCAGGGCCTGGAGGCTGGAGGGGTCGCCGGCCAG
>CAZXTO010000316.1:1957-4297 GCA_964643675.1 uncultured Planctomycetales bacterium | reverse complement strand
GCTGGCGGTGCGGAAGGCGGCCTCGAGCTGGTCGGGCTCGCGCACGATGCGGATGCCCTTGCCGCCGCCGCCGGCGGAGGCCTTGAGCATCACCGGGAAGCCGATCTCGGCGGCGAAGGTGGACGCCTCGGCGGCGTCGGCGCAGGGCTCGGTCATGCCGGGGATCACCGGCACCTCGGCCGCCACCATCTCCTGGCGGGAGCGGATCTTGTCGCCCATGATCTCCATCGCCTTCGGCGGCGGGCCGACGAAGGCCAGGCCGGCGTCGGTCACGGCCTGGGCGAAGCCGGTGTTCTCGGCCAGGAAGCCGAAGCCCGGGTGGACCGCCTGGGCGCCGCAGGCGAGCGCGATCTCGACGATCTTGTCGCCGCGCAGGTAGGACTCCGCCGGCGTCTTGCCGCCCAGCGGGTAGGCCTCGTCGGCGTAGCGCACGTGCAGGGCGTTGCGGTCGACCTCGGAGTAGATCGCGACCGTCTTGATGCCGAGGTCGCGGCAGGTGCGCAGGATGCGGACCGCGATCTCGCCGCGGTTGGCGATCAGCAGCTTCTGAAAGGGAGGCGTCATGCGAGCTCCTCGCTACAGCGGGATCGAGCCGTGCTTCTTGGCCGGGTTGCTGTCGCGCTTGGTGGCGCACAGCTCCAGCGCCCGGATCAGCCGCGCCCGCGTGTCGCTGGGCTCGATGATGTCGTCGATGTAGCCGCGCTCGGCCGCGATGAAGGGGTTGGCGAAGGTCTCCTCGTAGTCGGCGATGCGCGCCGCTTCCTCGGCGGCCGGGTCCTCGGCGGCCTTGATCTCGCGTCGGAAGATGATCTTGGCGGCCCCCTCGGCCCCCATCACCGCGATCTGCGCGCTCGGCCAGGCGACGTTGTAGTCGCCGCGGATGTGCTTGCTCGACAGCACGCAGTAGGCGCCGCCGTAGGCCTTGCGGGTGATCACGGTCAGCTTGGGCACCGTGGCCTCGCAGTAGGCGTACAGCAGCTTGGCGCCGTGGCGGATGATGCCGCCGTGCTCCTGGTCGGTGCCCGGCATGAAGCCCGGCACGTCCTCGAAGGTGAGGATCGGGATGTTGAAGCAGTCGCAGAAGCGGATCAGCCGCGCCGCCTTGACGCTGGCGTCGATGTCCAGCACCCCGGCCAGCACCGCCGGCTGGTTGGCGATGATGCCGACCGGGCGCCCGCCGAGGCGGCCGAGGCCGCAGACGATGTTGCGGGCGTAGGCCTCCTGGACCTCGAAGAAGTCCTGGTCGTCCAGCACCGGCACGATGGCCTTGCGGATGTCGTAGGGCTGGTTGGCGTTCTCCGGCACCAGCGCGTCGAGCTCCGGGCAGCGCCGGTCGATCGGGTCGTCGGTCGGCTTGAGCGGCGGGTCCTCGGCGTTGTTCTGGGGCAGGAAGCTCATCAGCCGCCGGATCCGCGCCAGGCACTCGGCGTCGTCGTCGCAGCTGAAGTGGCTGACCCCGCTGACGCCCTCGTGCACCGCCGCGCCGCCGAGCTCCTCCGAGGTCACGTCCTCGTGCGTCACCGCCTTGACCACGTCCGGCCCGGTGATGTGCATGTACGAGGAGCCCTCCACCATGAAGATGAAGTCGGTCAGCGCCGGGCTGTAGACCGCGCCGCCGGCGCAGGGCCCCATGATCGCCGAGATCTGCGGCACCACCCCGCTGGCGAGGGTGTTGCGCAGGAAGATGTCGCTGTAGCCGGCCAGCGAGACCACGCCCTCCTGGATGCGGGCGCCGCCGGAGTCGTTGAGCCCGATCACCGGGATGCCCAGCTTCATCGCCTTGTCCATGACCGCGCAGATCTTGGCCGCGTAGGCCTCGGACAGGCTGCCGCCGAAGACGGTGAAGTCTTGGCTGAAGACCGCCACCGGGCGGCCGTCAATGGTGCCGGTGCCGGTCACGACGCCGTCGCCCGGGATTCGCTGCTTCTCGAGCCCGAAGCGGTGGCAGTGGTGCACCACCAGGGCGCCGAGTTCCTCGAAGGAGCCCTGGTCGAGCAGCAGCTCGATGCGCCCCCGGGCGGTCAGCTTGCCCTTGGCGTGCTGGGCCTCGATGCGCTTCTCGCCGCCCCCGGCCAAGGCCTGGGCGCGGCGTTCCTCGAGGCGTTCACGGACGGATTGGCTCATTCTGGGTTCGTCTCGTTCGATCGTGAGTTCTGCCATGGACCCTCTCCGCCCTCGCACAGCTCGGTCAACACGCTGCCGGTCGACTTCGGGTGGAGGAAGGCGATCCGCGTGCCGTGGGCGCCCGCGCGGGGCTCGCCATCGATAAGCCGCATCCCGCGATCCGCCACAGCAGAAATGGCCGAATCACAGTCGTCGACGGCCAGCGCCAGGTGGTGC
>CAZXTO010000316.1:0-1947 GCA_964643675.1 uncultured Planctomycetales bacterium | reverse complement strand
TAAGGGCCTCAATGAGGTCTCGCCAGAACCGAACTGTGTTACCTCTCCCGGAGCGGGCGGAGCAGCTCGACGCGGGTGTCCCCCGCGTACAGCATCTGGACCTCGACGCCTTGGTCCTCGACGATCTCCCGGACGCCGAGCCGCAAGCCGAGGCCTTCGCTCCAGATCCGGGTGGCCTCGTCGAGATCCTCGACGGCGATGGCGATGTGGTCGATTCCCAGGGTCTTCGACATCGGGCGTGGTGTGGCGGGGTCCCCCGCGAGGCGCGGCGCGGACCGGGCGGGAGTATAGTCCCGCCCCCTCGAGGACCCCGCATGGAACCGCCCCAAGTCCCCGCTCCGCAGCAAATCCGCTTCCGCGCCCGGCTCTGGACCCGCTGGTCGGACGAGGACAACCAGGGGGTGCTGAACAACGCGATCTACCTCACCCTGCTCGAGGAGGCGCGCTACCGCTACTTCGACCACCTCGGGCTGGTCGGGGCCGACAACCGCTTCAGCTTCCTGCTCGGCCAGACCAACCTGCGCTTCCTGGCGCCCGGCCGCGGGCCGGCCGAGGTCGAGGTGGAGATCGCCACCACCCGGCTGGGCCGCAAGTCCTTCTCCCAGGCCTATCGGGTCCGGGAGGCCGCGGGCGGCGCGGTCTGGGTCGAGGCCGAGGCGGCGATGGTGATCTGGGACGAGGAGGCGCGGGCGACGGCGCCGATCCCGGCGCCCTTCCGCGCCGCGGTGGCGGCCTTCGAGGGCCTCGAGGCCTAGTCGGCGACCGGCCATTGCGCCACGGCGGCGGGGTCTTAGAGTGTGCGCCGCTCGCGGCCGCGCCGGCCCCGGGCCCAGCAATCTGCGAGCCGAAGCCATGCGTCGACTGATCGAGTGCGTCCCCAACTTCTCCGAAGGCCGCGACCTCGCGGTCATCGACCAGATCACGCAACGCATCGAGGCGGTCGACGGCGTCAAGCTGCTCGACGTCGACCCGGGCGCCGCCACCAACCGCACCGTCGTGACCTTCGTCGGCGAGCCCGAGGCGGTGCTCGACGCCGCGGTGGTGGCGGGCCGCGCCGCCGCCGAGCTGATCGACATGAGCCAGCACAGCGGCGAACACCCGCGCTTCGGCGGCATGGACGTCTGCCCGCTGGTGCCGATCGCCGGCGTGACCATGGAGGAGACGGTCGAGTACGCCCGCGAGCTGGGGCGGCGCCTCGGCGAGGAGGCCGGGCTCACGGTCTATTGCTACGAGAACGCCGCCACCCGCCCCGAGCGCCGCAACCTGGCCACGGTGCGCGCCGGCGAGTACGAGGCCCTGCCCGAACGGCTACAGGACCCGGAGTGGGCGCCCGACTTCGGCCCGGCCGAGTTCCAGCCGCGCACCGGCGCCACCGCGGTCAGCGCGCGCGACTTCCTGATCGCCTACAACGTCAACCTGAACACGACCAGCACGCGGCGCGCCAACGCGATCGCCTTCGACGTGCGCGAGAAGGGGCGCATGAAGCGCGAGCCGCACCCGATCACCGGCAAGATCGTGCGCGACGCAGACGGCAAGGCGGTGTGGCTCCCCGGCAGCCTGAAGTGCGTCAAGGGCATCGGCTGGTTCATCGAGGAGTACGGCGTCTGCCAGGTGTCGATGAACCTGACCAACGTCTCGGTGACGCCGCTGCACGTCGCCTTCGACGAGGTCGCCGAGCGCGCCCGCGAGCGCGGCGTCCGCGTGACCGGCTCGGAGCTGGTGGGCCTGCTGCCGCTGTCGGCGATGCTCGACGCCGGCCGCTACTTCCTGCGCAAGCAGAAGCGCTCGACCGGCCTGGCCGACGCCGAGCTGATCAAGATCGCGGTCAAGTCGATGGGGCTGGACGAGCTCAAGCCCTTCGACCCGCGCGAGAAGATCATCGAGTACCAGATCGACGACCAGTGGGGTTCGCGGCTGGTCGACCGCAGCGTGCGCGGCTTCGTCGAG
>CAZXTO010000315.1:0-4302 GCA_964643675.1 uncultured Planctomycetales bacterium | reverse complement strand
CCTGCCGATACACTAATCGCCGACAGGGTCTCCTGTCCCTCCCCTCGAGAGGCTCCAGCCGCCGATCGTGACACCGCCACCCCTTGCTCCAGGCCCACCCCTGGCGCGCGTGAGTGGCGATTGCTTCATGAGCCTGATCCCGCTGGTCGTCGTCGTGCTGGGCCTGGTCGCTGCTGTCGCAGCGACCGGTGCGCGCCGCCTGGAGCTGCGCCGCCTGCAGCAGGGCCTGGCCGAGCGCCGGCTGGCGAAGCGCAAGGGCAGCCACCGGGCCCGCCTGCAGTTCCCCCACGTCGACCTGAGCCGCTGCATCGGCTGCGGCACCTGCGTCGCGGCCTGCCCGGAGGAAGGGGTGCTCGAGGTCCTGCACGGGCAGGCGCTGGTCGTGCACGGCGCGCGCTGCGTCGGCCACGGCCGCTGCGCCGCCGAGTGCCCGGTCGGCGCGATCGGCCTCACCCTGGGGGATCTGGAGGAGCGGCGCGACATCCCGGCCCTGCAGGAGAACCTGGAGTCCAGCCAGCAACCGGGCCTGTTCCTGGCCGGCGAGGTGACCGGCTACGCCTTGGTGCGGACCGCCATCGGGCACGGCACCGCGGTCGCCGGCGAGGTCGCGCGGCGCTGCAAGGAGCAGCCGGCGGCGGGGCCGGAGCTCGAGCTCTGCATCGTCGGCGCCGGACCGGCCGGCCTGGCCTGCGCCCTCGAAGCCAAGCGCCTCGGTCTGCGCTTCGTGCTGCTCGAACAGGAGGACCACATCGGCGGCCCCGGCGCCAAGTACCCGCGCAACAAGCTGGTCATGACCCAGCCGGTGAGGCTGCCGCTGCACGGCAAGCTGGACCGCACCAGCTACCGCAAGGATGAGCTGGTCGAACTGTGGCAGAGCATCACCCGGGAGCAGGAGCTGCCGCTCCGCGCCGGCGAGGAGCTGCTCGACCTGAACCCGCACGCGGGCGGCGGCTTCGAGGTCCTGACCCGCGCCGGCGCCCACCGCGCCCGCTTCGTCTGCCTCGCGCTCGGCCGGCGCGGCACCCCGCGCAAGCTGGGCGTGCCGGGCGAGGAGCTGCCCAAGGTCGGCTACGCGCTGCAGGACGCCGGCTCCTATCGCGACCGCGCCCTGCTGGTGGTCGGCGGCGGCGACAGCGCCATCGAGGCGGCGATCGGCCTGGCCGAGCAGCCGGGTAACCAGGTGACCCTGTCCTACCGCAAGCCGGCCTTCTTCCGGCTCAAGGCGCGCAACGAAGCGCGCATCAAGCAGGCCGTCGCCAGCGGCCGGGTGCAGGTGGAGTTCGGCACGCAGGTCGAGGAGATCAGGGCCCGGACGGTGCGGCTCCGCCCCGCCGAGGGCGGCGCCACCCTGGAGATCCCGAATGACGAGGTCTTCGTGCTCGCGGGCGGAATCCCTCCCTATCCCCTGCTCGAGCGCTGCGGAGTCTCCTTCGACCCGGCCGCCCGCGAGCTGCCGGCGCCGGTGGTCGACCAGGGACCGGGGCTGTTCGCGGCCCTCAGCGCCGGCCTGCTGCTGAGCCTGGCGGGCCTGGCCTGGGTGCTGCTCCACGCCGGCTACTACCAGCTCGAACCCGCCGGTCGAGCCGGCCACGAGGCCCACTCCCTGCTCCGCCCCTCCCGCGGCGCCGGCCTGGGCTTCGGCATCGCCGCGGCGGCCCTGATCCTGCTCAACCTCAGCTACCTGCTGCGGCGGAACCCGCGCCTCCCCTTGCGCGCCGGCTCCCTGCAGGCCTGGATGACCAGCCACGTCGCCACCGGGATCCTGGCCTTCGTCCTGGCCCTGCTGCACGGCGCCCTTGACCCCAAGCAGACCGTCGGCGGGCACGCGCTGGCCTGCCTCGGCGTGCTGGTCGCGACCGGCGCGATGGGCCGCTACCTGTATTCCTTCGTCCCGCGTGCGGCGAACGGGCGCGAACTCGCGCTTGATGAGGTGGAGACCCAGCTCGCCGCGCTCTCCGCCGCCTGGGACCAGACCCACCGCGGCTTCGGGGAGCGGGTCCGGACCGAGATCGAGGAACTCGTGCGGCATCAACGCTGGAACCGCTCCTTCCCCAGCCGCCTGCTGGCGCTGCTGGCCGGACAGCGCGGTCTGCGCCGGGCCCTGCGCCGGCTGCGGCGGGAAGGCCGTGAGCGCGACATCCCGGCCAGCCAGATCGAGGAGCTGGTCAGCCTGGCTCGCCGCGCCCACCGCGCCAGCTTGATGGCTTCGCACTTCGAGGACCTGCGCGGCCTGCTGGCCAGCTGGCGCTACCTGCACCGCTGGATCGCGCTGTTGATGGTGCTGCTGATCGCCGCCCACGTGTTCACTGCGTTGCGCTACGCCGACCTGAGCGGAGGCATGAACGGGTGAGGCTGCGCGACCCGCGTCTGTGGCTGAGCCTGGTGAGCCTGCTGGCGGTGGCGCTCATCGCCTACTTGGACTTGCGCCGCGGCAGCTCCCCCGGCCCGGTGCATCCCAGCCACGCCCAGGACGCCTCCCTGCGCAGCCGACGCGGCTGCGAGCGCTGCCACGGTGACGAAGCGCGCCATCTGGCGACGGCCTGCTTGGAGTGCCATGAGGAGATCGGCGCGCAGCTGCGGGGCGGCCACGGCCTGCACGGTCAGCTCGAGGATCCGCCGGCGGAGCAGTGCGGCGCCTGCCACCTCGAACACCTCGGCGCCGATTACCCGCTCGTCTCGGAGCAGAGCTTCGCCCGCGCCGGGGCTTCCCGCCAGGACTTCGACCACACCGCCTGGGGGCCGTTCCAGCTGGAGGGCGCGCACCGCGAGCTGGACTGCGCCGAATGCCACCGCGACGCCGAGCTGCCCAGCCTGCCGGAGGGCCGCCGGCGCTTCCTCGGCCTGGATCAGGACTGCGCCGCCTGCCATGACGACCCTCACCGCGGGCGCATGCAGAGCAGCTGCCAGAGCTGCCACGGCCAGGACCAACCCTTCGACCAGGTCGGCGCCTTCCGCCACGACGAGCGCTTCCCCTTGACCGGCCAGCACGCCGGCCAGGCCTGCAAGCAGTGTCACCCGCAGGACAGCCTGCAGTCGGTCGAATCGGTCGATCGCGGCGTGGCGCCGGAGTCCTGGCGCGCCTGCCAGGATTGCCACGAGCCGCCGCACGCCGAGGCCTTCCTGAGCGCGGCCGCGGCGACGCAGGGGATGAGCCGGGACCAGAGCTGCGCGCGATGCCACCCGGTCGACGGCCCGGCCTTCCCCGAAGCCGAGCTGGATCCCGAGCAGCACGCGTGGACGGGATTCCCGCTGCAGCCCCCCCACCACCAGAGCCGCTGCCAGGACTGCCACGCCGAGCCCGGGCCGGGCACGCCGTGGCCGGCGCGCTTCCCGGGCCGACGGGCCGAGGATTGCGCCGCCTGCCACGAGGACCCGCACCGCGGTCAGTTCGCCGGCGGGCCCTTCGACGACGGCTGCACGAGCTGCCACCTCCCGAGCACGTGGACACCGCCGGCCTTCGGCGTCGATCAGCATCGGCGGGCCGACTTCGTGCTGACCGGGGCCCACCTCGAAGCGGAGTGTCGCAGCTGCCACCTGGATCCGCCGGCCGCGCAGCCGCGCCGCTTTCGCGGGCTCGACGACCGCTGCGAGGATTGCCACGCGGACGCGCACCGCGGCCTGTTCGCCGCCGCCCTCGCCGCGAATCCACCCTCTCCCGAGGGGGATTGCGCCACCTGCCACGACACCGACGCCTTCCACCCGGTCCGTGGCGAGGACTTCCACCACCAACGCTGGACCGGTTTCCCGCTCGAGGGCGCGCACCTCCGCGCGGAGTGCGAGCGCTGTCACCTGCCGCTGCCCGGAGCCGAGGCGCGCGGTCGCCGCACCGTCTTCCTGCGCGACCGCCTCGACGGCGCGCCGGACGACTGCGCCAGCTGCCACGAGGACGTGCACGCCGGCGCCTTCGACGCCGAGGGCCTGCCGCGCCAGGTCGACGGGCGGCGCAGCTGCGAGCGCTGCCACGACAGCGAGGACTTCCGCGCCCTGCGCCCCGGCGGCTTCGTGCACGGTCGCTGGACCGGCTTCCCGCTCGACGGCGCCCACGCCCAGAGCGACTGCGCCGCCTGCCACGGGCGCGCGGAGCCGACCCCGGCCGGCCAGCGCAGCCTCGGCCTCGCCGAGCAGCGCTTCCCCGGCCAGGGCACCCGCTGCGCCCGCTGCCACGAGGACCCGCACCGCGGCCTGTTCGACCACCCCGCCCTCCCCGCCCGCGTCGAAGACCGCGAGGGTTGCGCGCGCTGCCACCAGCCGGTCAGCTTCCGCGCCCTGAGCCTGGCCCAGTGGGATCACGGCGAGTGGACC
>CAZXTO010000314.1:0-4309 GCA_964643675.1 uncultured Planctomycetales bacterium | reverse complement strand
CCCCCGAGTAGAATCCCGCGCTATGCCCGCGCCGGACCCGCCCGCCCCGCAAGACCCGACTGCCCACCAGGAACGCCCGGTCCCCCCCCCGCAGCTGCAGGCGGTCGAGCGCCTGATCCAGGTCGTCGACACCCTGCGCTCGCCCGGAGGCTGCCCTTGGGACGCCAAGCAGACCGTGGAGAGCCTGACACCGCACCTGCTCGAGGAGTGCCACGAGCTGGCCGACGCCGTCGCCCGCCGCGACGACCCCGGAGCCCGCGAGGAGCTCGGTGACCTCCTGATGGGGGTGCTGATGGTCGCTCGGGTGGCCTCCGAGGACCGCGGCTACGGCCTGCCCGAGGTCGCCCACGGCATCTCCGACAAGCTGATCCGGCGCCACCCGCACGTCTACGGCGAGGTCGAGGTCAGCGACGAGGGCGAGGTCCTGAACAACTGGGAGGCGATCAAGAAGCAGGAGCGCGAGCAGAGCGGCAAGGACGACACCTCGGCCCTGTCCGGGGTGCCGAGCAGCCTGCCGGCCCTGCTGCGGGCCTACCGGGTGGGGCAGAAGGCCGCCAACGCCGGCTTCGACTGGCCCGACCTGCTCGGCCCGGCCGAGAAGGTGGAGGAGGAGTGGGCGGAGGTCCAGGACGCCATCGCCCGGGACGACCGCGAGGCCGCCGAGCACGAGATCGGCGACCTGCTGTTCGCGATCGTCAACATGGCCCGCAAGCTCAAGATCGAGCCCGAGCTGGCCCTGCGCGGCACCATCGAGCGCTTCAGCAGCCGCTTCCGCCACATCGAGACCCACCTGGAGAAGCCCTTCGGCGAGGCCAGCCTGGAGGAGATGGACGCGCTCTGGGACCAGGCCAAGGAGGCCGAGTCCTGCGCCCCAGAGGCTTGACCGCCTCCCGGACCCCCCCTATACTTTTCGCCCCCGAGCGGGGATGTGGCGCAATTGGTTAGCGTACCAGACTGTCGATCTGGTGGTTGCGGGTTCGAGTCCCGTCACCCTCGCCATCTAAACAACGAGGAGCCTGGCATCTGCCAGGCTCCTCGCTTTTTGGGGTCGGCGCCGCGGTCGCCCCGGGGCGGGACCTACTTGAAGGTGTACCACTCCGGCTTGGGCTCCGACTTGGCCGGCAGGCGCACCACCATCGGCTCGGCGCCGCCGTCCCAGTCGATGATCTGGTACTTGCGGCAGGTGCCCTGGTCAGCGGTGCCCTTGGAGGAGATCAGCCAGTACTTGCCGGCTGGGCGGGTGAGCTTGACCTCGCCCAGGTCGTCGCCGATCTCGGTCATGCCCTCGTTCGGCTTCAGGCCGCGCACGGAGTACTTGGACGGGGTGCCGGTCGGCGGCCGCATGGTGACCATCGGCCGGGCGACCCGGTTGCCGTTGACGTCCTCCACGATCACGGTCGCGATCGGCATGATCTCGGTGATGACCGTGATCTCCTGAGTGTGGCCGCCGGTGGCCGGGTCCAGCTGGATCAGCGAGGGCAGGAAGCCGTCGCCGCCGAGCACCAGGAACTTGGGCTTGCCGTCGGCCTCGGTCATGAACTCGACGCGGCCGTAGGGCGGCGTGTAGCGGTACATGATGCGGGTCTTCTTGCGCGGCTCGCGCATGTAGAGCGCGTCCGGCGCCTCGGTCAGCAGCATGGCGCGAGCGCCCTTGATCACCTGGCCGGCGGCGTTGCGCACGTGGATCAGGTACAGGGTCTGGTTGGCCGCCGGCGGCGCGATGGCCGGCGGCGGGCCGACCGGCTCGTCGATCGCGGTGGGGGCCTCGTCCGTATTGACGACGGTGACGGTCTCGCGCGGCGGCGGCGGGGCCGGGCCGCAGGCGGTCAGGGTCAGGGCTCCGAGCAGGAGCCAGCACAGCAGTTGGGTCTTCATGGTCATTCGGGGAAGCGCAGGCGTTCGGTATTGCGGACGGCGTCGAGGGTCAGCTCGGCCAGGTCGAGCGGCTCCTCGCCGGCGAGCGCCTCGTCGAGCTTGCCGTAGATCACGGGGTGCTCGGGCTGGAACACCGTACAGCAGTCGGGGGCGGGCAGGTTGCTGGTTTCGTAGGTGCCGATCCGCCGCGCCAGGGCGACGGTCTCGTGCTTGTCCATGGTCACCAGCGGCCGCAGCACCGGCAGCTCCGAGGCGGCCTCGATCACGCCCATGTTCTCGAGGGTCTGGCTGGCGACCTGACCGACGCTCTCGCCGGTGATCAGGGCCTTGGCGTTGTTGCGGAAGGCGATCTTGGAGGCGATGCGCTGCATCGCGCGGCGGTAGAGCACGGTGCGGTAGCTGGGCGGGCACCGGTCGCGGATGGCCTCCTGGATGGCGGTGAAGGGCACGATGCTCAGCTTGGCGGTCGGCTGCCAGCGGCCCAGGTTCTCGACCTGGCGGATCAGCTTCTCGCGCGTCTGCGGGCCGACGTGGGGGAAGGAGTAGAAGCTGACGAAGTCGACCCGCATGCCGCGCTTCATCGCCAGCCAGGCGGCGACCGGGGAGTCGATGCCGCCCGAGAGCAGGCACAGCACCCGGCCCATCACCCCGACCGGCAGGCCGCCGGGGCCGGGGCGGCGGCCGGCGAAGATCCAGGTGCCTTCCTGGCGCAGGTCGACCTCGAGGGCCAGCTCCGGCGAGCCCAGGTTCACCTGCAGGCTGGGGTAGCCGGGCAGCAGCCGGTCGGCCAGCTCGCGCTCGAGCTGGTTCGAGCGCATCGGGTAGCCCTTGTCGGCCCGGTTGACCTTGACCCGGAAGCGGACCGCCGGCCGGCCGGCGAATTCCAGCCCCAAGGCCTGGTCGAGCAGCTCCTTGCCGGCGGCGGCGAGGGCGTCCAGCTCCGGCTCGACCTCGACCGCCGGCGACAGGCTGGCGACGCCGAAGACCCGCGACAGGGGCTCCAGGAGGCGCTCGGCCGGGGCATCGGCCCGGACCAGGATGCGGCCCCGGATGCGTTGGGTGCGGACGTTGGCGACCCCGGGCAGGGCGGCCTTCAGGTTCTCGCACAGCTTGCGCTCGAAGAAGGCCCGGTTGCCGCCCTTGAGGCCGATCTCGTGATAGCGCACGATCAAGGCGCCTCCGGGGGTGGCGGGCCGGCCGGAGGCGGGGCGCGCGGGTTCGGGAGTCCCTGTTTCCACGCCGGCATTCTAGAATGGTCGGTTCGGGGCGATTGGCTCAGTTGGCTAGAGCACCTCCCTTACAAGGAGGGGGTCACAGGTTCGAGTCCTGTATCGCCCACCATTTCCGTCTCACGGAAACCGCCGCCAAGCGAAAAACAACCATGCTCGCAAGCATTCTGCTGGCCTTCGCGCCCCAGTTCGGCGCCCAGGACCCGGTCGAGGTGTCGGCCAAGCTGGTCCCCGAGGCCGCCGCTCCGGGCGCCGCGGTCGAGTTGCACATCCAGTTCGCGCTCGACGAGGGCTGGCACGTCTACCACCCGGACATCGACCCGATGAACGGGATCCCGATCTCGGCCTCGATCCCGGAGGGCTTCACGGCCAACGGCGAGGTGCGCACCGGCGCGGCGCCGAAGGAGCACTCGATGGACCTCGGCGGCACGGTCTACGAGTACCTGTGGCTGGCCCCGGGGGACTCGCTGATCCTGCCCCTGACGATGGGCGAGGGGGCCGAGGGCAGCTTCACCGCCAGCAGCGAGGCCAGCTACCAGGCCTGCGACGACATGAGCTGCCTGCCGCCGGAGTCCAAGACGGCGGAGTTCTCCTACACCCGCCTGGCGGCCAGCGCGGCGGCGCCGGGCGCGGCGGATGACGGAGCGGAAGGCGCCACGGCGCAGGGCGGCGCGCCGGAAGCTGGCGACGGGGCGGGTGCTCCGGAGGCGGGCGCGGCCGCCTGGCAGGCGCCGGCGGAGCCGGACATCGATTACCCCGGCAAGGCGATGGCCACCGCCGAGCTGAAGCCGGCCAAGGCCGCCGCCGGCGAGCTGGTCGAGCTGCACGTGCAGATCACCCTGGAGCCCGGCTGGCACGTCTACCACCCGGACCAGGACCCGATGGCGGGCAAGCCGGTGGTGGTGGGCGTGCCCGACGGCTTCGAGATGGCCGGTCCGCTGCGCTCGGGCTCGCCTCCGGAGCTGCACGAGCTGGACCTCGGCTCGATGGTCGAGACCTACCACTGGTTGGCGGCCGACGGCGAGCTCGTGCTGCCGCTGCGCGTGACCGAGGGTCCGGTCGGCGAGTTCCAGCCCCGCAGCTGGGTCTTCTACCAGGCCTGCGACGACAGCGTCTGCGACTTCGACGCCAAGCTCGAGCTGCCGCTCCGCTTCGAGCGCGCGGCCGCGCCGGTCGGGACCGGCGTGAGCGCCCCGGTCGGCGCG
>CAZXTO010000313.1:0-4322 GCA_964643675.1 uncultured Planctomycetales bacterium | reverse complement strand
GGCATGCTGCAGCTGTTCGATCCGGAGAGCGGCCTGACGCAGGAGGTCGACTGGAGCCACGCGCCCGCGCGCCGGGCCTACCAGGAGCGTGTCGCGGCCTGGCAGCGGCGGGTCGAGCGCCAGCTGGGCCTGGCCCAGATCGATCGCATGGACGTGACCGCGCCGCGGGTGCGCGGCGGAGATCCCGTGGCGCGGCCGATCCTGGAGTTCTTCCGCATGCGGGAGCTGCGGGGGATGAAGCGGTGAGCGGCGCGGTTCCCTCGCTCGGGGTAGCTCTCCTCGTGCTGGGCGGCGCGGCGGCCCCCGTCCTCCAGGACCCGGTCAGCCTTTCGGTCGAGGTGGCGAGCGAACAGGTCGAGTCCGGTCGCGCGTTCCCCTTGGTCGTCGAGCGTCGCTGGCGGGAGGACCTGCAGCCCGAAGCCTGGGACGCGCGGCTGCTGGCGCCGCTGGTGTTGAAGCCGGCCGGCCGGGAGGCGCGCCGGGAAGACGGCTTCGAATCCGAGACCTTGCGCTTCCTGGCCTACGCCTTCCCGGTCGGCGAGCTCCGCTTCGAGGAGCTGCGCTTCCGGGCGCGGCCGGCGACCGAGGTCGAGGGAGGGGAAGTGCAGGCGGTGGCGCCTCCATTCCGGCTGGAGGTCCGCTCCGCCCTGGGGGAAGGGGAAGCCGGCCCGCCCGAATTCCCGGACGGTCCCCTGGCGCCGCCGGCGTCCGGCGGCTCGCTGCGGTGGTGGCTGCTCCTGCCGCCGCTGGCCTTGCTCTGGTGGTGGTGGGCGCAGGCCCGGCGGCGCGCTCCGCGCTCGAGCCCGCGGTCGGCACCTCTCACCACGGCCAGCCGCGCCCGGCTGGCCCGGGAGACCATCACCGCGCTGCAGTCCCGCCGGACCGACGAACTGGCCGACTCGGCCGCCTACGACGCCGACGCCGTCGAGCTCGCGGCCACGCTCCGCGGCTACCTCGAGGCCGGCCTCGGGCTGGCCTGCCGCCCGCTGACCAGCGAAGAGCTGGCCCCCGCGCTCTCCGCCTCCGGCGGCGCGCAGCGCGTCGAGGACCTCGCGGCCTTCCTGTCCTACTGCGACCGGGAGAAGTTCGGGCCGTCGGCGGCGCTGCGGGCGGCGAGGGCGCAGGCGATCGACCAGGCCATCGGCTTCGTGGAGGCAAACGCGTGAGCGACGCCCTGCGTTGGCTGGCCGGGGTCGAACTCCGCGAACCGCTCTGGCTGCTGCTGGCGGTGACGATCCCCGCCGCCCTGTCCTTCGCCCGACGCCGCCCGGCGCCGGCGGTCGCCTTCGCCCCCGCCCCGTTCGCGAGCTCGCTCCCGCGCTCGGTCCGTCAACGCTGGCGCTGGCTGCCCGGTGCGCTGCGGGTCGGCGGCCTGCTCGCCCTGCTGGTGGCTCTGGCGCGGCCGGTGCAGTCCGAACCGCTCCCGCTCGAGGCCGAGGGCATCGATATCCTGCTGGTGCTGGACGTCTCCTCCTCGATGGCCGCCACCGACCTCGACCGCGAGCGCAGCCGCCTGGCCGTCGCCCAGGACGCGGCCGCCCAGTTCGTCGCCGGCCGCGAGCAGGACCGCATCGGCCTGCTGCGCTTCGCGCGCTTCCCCGACGTCGCCTGCCCGCTGACCCTCGACCGGCGCGCGCTGACCGGGATCTTGCGGGAGACCGAAGCGGTCGAACCCGAGGGACCGGAGGACGCCACCGGCATCGGCGCCGCGGTCGCCCGCGCGGCGCAGCTGCTGCAGCCCAGCGAGGCGTCTTCGAAGGTCGTGATCCTGCTCACCGACGGCGAGGAGAACGTGGCCACCCCGCAGACGCCGCAGGAGATCAGCCCGCGGCAGGCGGCGGCGCTGTGCCGCAAGCTCGGGGTGCGGGTCTATGCCATCGCCGCCGGCGCCGGCCGGCAGCGACCGGATGGCAGCTGGCAGGCGCCCGAGACCGGGCCGGTGCAGGCGCTGGCCGCGACCACCGAAGGCCGCTTCTTCGAGGCCCGCGACGCCGGCGCCGTGGAAGGGGTCTACCGCGCCATCGACCGCCTCGAGCGCACCCGCTTCCGCGAGCCGCGCTACCGGCAGCAGGAGGTGTTCGCCGTCTTTCTCGCCGCGGGCCTGGCGCTGCTGGTGCTCGGCCGCTTGCTGCGCGAGACCGTCCTGGAGGAGCTGCCGTGAACCCCTTCGGCTGGCCGCAAGGGCTGCCCTTGCTGGCGCTGGCGCCGCTGGTGGCGATCCTGCTCTCCTCGCGCGCGCGCGCCCGGCGGCGGCGCTTGGAGGGCCTCACCGGCCCGCGTTGGGATGCGCTCCGCGTTCACGCCCACCCCGCCGGGCCGGGGCGCAGCCGCCACCTCTTCAGCGCCGCTCTCCTGTTCGCCTTGCTGGCGCTGCTGCAGCCGCGCTGGGGCCGCCTCTCCGGCGCGGAGGAGACCCGCCGCCTCGACCTCCTGGTCTGCCTCGACGTCTCGCGCTCGATGCTGGCGCGCGATCTGCGGCCGAGCCGCTTGGAGCGGGCCCAGGCCGAGATCCGCGCCCTCTCCGAGACCGCCAGCCAGGACCGCTTCGGCCTGGTCTGCTTCGCCGGCGACGCGCGGCTAGCGGTGCCGCTGACCGATGACCGCCGCACCTACGCCGGCCTGGTGGCGCTGGCCGGGCCGGCCAGCGTCTCCCGCGGAGGGACCGACCTCGGCGCGGCGCTGGAGAAGGCCATGGAGGCGCTCGAAGGGCGTGGCGATGCCGCTGCCGTGATCTTGCTCAGCGACGGCGAGGACCTGGAGCAGCGCGGCCGGGAGGCGGCGGCCCGCTGCCGCGAGCAAGGCGTGGTGGTGCACGCGGTCGGCCTCGGTTCGGCGCGCGGGAGCAAGATCGCGATCGAGGCAGCCGGCGGCGAGGCCTTCCTCCGCGGGCCGGACGGGGCGGAGGTGGTCTCCTCCCTCGACGCCGCCGGCCTGCGGGCGGTGGCCGAAGCGACCGGCGGCCTCTACCTCGACGCCGGCGACGAGCGGCAGCCGCTGCAGGCGCTGTACGAACGGGCCTTGCGGCCGCTCGCCGCCTCCGCTCCGGCGGCGGAGCAGGAGCGGGAGCCGGTCGAGCGCTACCAGTGGCCCTTGTTGGCCGCCTTCCTCCTCTGGATACTGGAGCTCGCCTGGACCGGGCGGTCGAGACGATGAAGCTGATCCTCGCGCTGTTGTCGCTGATCGGCGGCGAGGGCATCGCCGCCGGGCTGGCCGCCTATCGGGACGGGAGCTATGAGCAGGCCCACGCCCACTTCGCCGCGGCCGTGGAGGAGGCGGAGGCGGGCGGCGAGGTGGCGCCCGCCGAGCTGTACTACGACCTGGCGCTGGCCGCGGCCCGGCTCGGCCGTTGGGTCGAGATGGAGGCCGCCGCCGGCCGCGCCGCCGAGCTCGGCGGCGCCGACTTCGCCGCCCGGCGCGACTTCCTGCGCGGCAACGCCGCCTTCGCCCGCAGCCAGGCCGCCGCCGGCCGCGCGGGGATCGGCGGCGCCGTCTCCGAGTGGGACAAGGCCATCGTGCTCGGCGAAGCGGCGCGGCTCTCCTGGCAGGCCGCTGCCGTCAGCCGCGAGGACTGGCCGGAGGCGCGCCGCAACGCCGAGCGCGCGGCCCGCGCCCTGGAGCGGATGCGCGCGGAGCGGCAGCGGGCCAAGGAGCAGGCCGGCGAAGGCGCCGATCCGCCGCCCGACGCCGATCCGCCGCCCGATGCGCCGCCGCCGGACATCGAGCCGCCGCCCGAGCTCAGCCCGGAGGAGCTGCAACGCCTGCTCGAGCAGCTCGCCCAGCAGGAGATCGACAAGCGCAAGCAGCGCCAGCGCCGCCCGCGCGCGGGAGGGGCCGTCCGCGACTGGTGATGTTCCTCGCCCTCTGCCTCGCCCTGCTGCCGCAGGACGCTGCCGGCGCGTCCGAGCCCGCCTTCCTCGAGTTGATCGTGCCCGACGGCCCGGTCCACGTCGGCGAGCTGGTGCCCGTGGAGCTGCGCTTCGGCTTCGAGGCCGGCTTCGTCGCCGGCCGGTTGATCCAGTTGTTCCGCCAGCCGCTGGACCTGCCGGTGCTGCTCGAGCTGCCGTGGCCGGAGCGGCGCCTGCTGCCGCCCGCGGAGCCGCCGGGTTCCGGCCTGCGCTTCGCCCGGAGTGATGGCCTCGGCTGGGCCGTCCTCGTCGGCGAGGAGCAGCGGGACGGGCGTCGCTTCCAGGTCTTCTCGCACCGCCTGCGCCTGTTGACCGAGGACGCCGGCGAGCTCTCCTTGGCGGCGCCGACGCTCCGCTTCGCCTCCGCCACCGAGTTCGTCGACGACCTGCTGAACGGGCGGGTGCCGGTGGACCGGG
>CAZXTO010000312.1:4097-4329 GCA_964643675.1 uncultured Planctomycetales bacterium | reverse complement strand
CGGAGGCCGCCTGGCCCGAGTGGGCCGCGCGGCCGGTCGAGCAGCGCGCCCGGGTGCTGGAGGCGATCGCCGACGGCATCGAGGGGCGGCTCGAGGAGCTGGCGCGGGCCGAGTCCGAGGACAACGGCAAGCCGCTGGCCTTGGCGCGGGCGGTGGACATCCCGCGCGCGGTGGACAACTTCCGCTTCTTCGCCGCGGCCGTGCGGCAGATGGAAGCCGGCTGCCACGCGAT
>CAZXTO010000312.1:0-4087 GCA_964643675.1 uncultured Planctomycetales bacterium | reverse complement strand
GGCCGACGCGCTCAATTACACGCTGCGGCGGCCGCTCGGGGTGGTCGGCCTGATCACGCCCTGGAACCTGCCGCTGTACCTGCTGAGCTGGAAGCTGGCGCCGGCGCTCGGCTGCGGCAACGCAGCGGTCGCCAAGCCCAGCGAGCTGACGCCGCGCACCGCCAGCCTGCTCGGCGAAATCACCGCCGAGGCCGGGCTGCCGGACGGCCTCTACAACGTGGTGCAGGGTTACGGCCCCGAGGCGGGGCAGGCCCTGCTCGAGCACCCGCAGGTGAAGGCGATCAGCTTCACCGGCGGCACCGCCACCGGCGAGCACGTGGCGGCCGCCGTCGCCCCGCGCTTCAAGAAGCTGTCGCTCGAGCTCGGCGGCAAGAACCCGACCCTGGTCTTCGCCGACGCCGACTTCGAGGCCGCGGTCGCCGGCGCCGCCCGCGCCGCCTTCCTCAACCAGGGCCAGATCTGCCTGTGCGGCTCACGCCTGCTGATCGAACGGGCGATCTACGACGACTTCCTGGCGGCGCTGGTCGAGGCGGTGCAGGCCAAGTCGGTGGGGGACCCCGCCGATCCCGCGACCGACCTGGGCGCGCTGATCTCCTCAGGGCACCGCGAGAAGGTGGAGAGCTACCTGCAGCTGGCCCAACGGGAGGGCGGCGCGGTCCTCTGCGGCGGCGCGCGGCCGGAGCTGCCGCCCCCCTTCGATCGCGGCGCCTTCCTGGAGCCGGCGGTGATCGCCGGGCTGCCCCCCGACAGCCGCTGCGCCACCGAGGAGATCTTCGGACCGGTCGTGACCACGCACCCCTTCGAGGACGAGGAGCAGGCGCTCTCGATCGCCAACGGCGTGCGCTACGGCCTGGCCGCCTCGGTCTGGACCCGCGACCTGAACCGCGCCCACCGGGTGGCCGCCCGCCTCGAGAGCGGCATGGTGTGGGTCAACACCTGGCTCAAGCGCGACCTCCGCACCCCCTTCGGCGGCATGAAGGACAGCGGCGTCGGCCGCGAGGGCGGCCGCTGGTCGCTCGACTTCTTCACCGAGCCGCGCAACGTCTGCGTGCAGCTGGGATGAGGCCCATGCGCGCGGCTGCGCCCGGGATCCAACGCTAGAATCCGACCGACCATGACCACCACGGGAAGCATCGTCCGCGGCATCGTCGCGCCGCATCCGCCGCACCTGATCTACGCGGCCAACCCGCCGCAGAACGAGCCCCGTTCGAGCGGCGCCGGGGCCTGGAGGCCGCTGCACGAGGGCTACGAGCGCCTGCGGGCCTCGCTGGCCGCGGCCGACTTCGACGTCCTGGTGGTGCACACCCCGCACTGGAAGACGCGCATCGGCCACCACCTGCTCGGCGTGCCGCGCTTCGCCGGCCGCTCGGTCGACCCGATCTTCCCCAACCTGTTCCGCTTCGACTATGAGCTGGAGGTCGACGTCGAGCTCTCCGAAGCGATCCACGACGAGGCGCGCGCCGGCGGCCTCAGCGCGACCATGATGCGCAACCCCGACTTCCGGGTGGACTACGGCACCATCACCTCCTGCCACCTGGTGCGGCCCGAGTGGGACAAGCCGGTCGTCTGCATCAGCTCCGCCCGCACCTACTTCGACTACAGCAACGAGGCCGGCGACGCCGAGATGCTGGTGCTCGGGGAGGCGACGCGGCGCGCGGTCGAAGCCAGCGGCCGCAAGGCGCTGCTGTTGGCGAGCACCTCCCTCAGCCACCGCCACTTCACCGAGGAGCCGGCGGACCCCGAGGACCCGCGCTTCGAGCACATCTACAACCGCAACCAGACCGCCTGGGATGAGCGCGTGCTCGGCCTGGTGCGCGCCGGCGAGGGGCGGCAGCTGCTCGACGAGATGCCCGACTTCATCGAGCAGTCGGTGTCGGAGTGCAAGGACGGCAGCCTGAGCTGGTTGCTCGGCGCGCTCGGCGTGCCCGACTATCCGGGCACGGTGCACGGCTACGGCACCGTGATCGGCACCGGCAACGCGGTGATCGAGTGGGACCCGGCGACGGCCGCGGCGGGCGCGGGAGGTCCCTCGTGAGCCGCGCCGAACCGCTCGCGGCAGGCGCCGGAGCCGGACGGGTGGTCCGCGCCTGCGTCGCCCCCGGCAAGCCGCAGATCCTGCTGGCGCCGGAGCAGAATCCGGGCTGGGCCTCGCTGCGCGACTCCTACGCCGCGATGCGCGCCGAGATCGAGGCCAGCAGGGCCGAGCTGCTGGTGCTCTACAGCACCCAGTGGGCGAGCATCATCGGCCACCAGATTCAGGCCGACCCGGCGCCGGAGTGGACCAAGGTCGACGACGACTTCCACGAGCTCGGCACGATGCGGTACTCCCTGCGCATGGACCCGGACTTCGCCGAGCGCTACCGCGAGAAGGCGACCGCGCGCGGGCTGACCGCGCGCACGGTGGCCTACCGCGGCTTCCCGATCGACACCGGCTCGATCGTGGCGCTGCAGCTGCTGAACCCGCACAACCGCATCCCGGCCTGCATCGTCTCGTGCAACATGTACGCCGACCGCGCCGAGACCGTGGTGCTGGGCAAGGCGGCGCGCGACGCGGTGGAGGAGAGCGGCAAGAAGGTCGCGGCGGTGGCGGTCACGGGGCTGTCGAGCCGGATGTGGACCGACTGGATCGAGCCCGCCGAGGACCGCATCCACTCGGCCAAGGACGACGAGTGGAACCGCAAGCTGCTCGAGCTGCTGGGGGAGGGGCGGCTGGAGGACGTGTCGCAGCTGGCGCGGCAGTTCAGCGCCCAGGCCCACGGCGACAACCGCATGAAGGCGATCTGGTGGCTGGCGGCCTTCGCCGGCGCCAGCAACGACTACCGCGGCACGGTGCACGACTACCAGCCGGTGTGGGGGACCGGGGCGGCCTTGGTCACCCTCGAGCCCAGCGCCGGCGCCGGCGGCGACCTGGAGTACGACGAGGACGACGCCGAGGTCTACCGCGGCGACCGCAACGTGCTGGTCACGAGCGAGGAGGAGAACGAGTGAGCGATCCGATCATCCGCACTGACGCCGCGCCGGCCCCGGTCGGCGCCTACCCGCACGCCCGCAGGCACGGCGACCTGCTGTTCCTGTCCGGCGTCGGCCCGCGCCAGGCCGGCACCGACGAGATCCCCGGCGGGCCGATCCGCGACGCCGACGGCAAGCCGCGCGACTACGACATCCGCGCCCAGACCGAGGCCGTGATCGCCAACGTCCGCGCGGTGCTGGCGGCGGCCGGCTCGAGCCTGGAGCGAGTGATCGACGTCACCGCCTATCTGGTCGACATGGACCGCGACTTCGCCGGCTACAACGAGGTCTACGCCCAGCACTTCAGCGGCATCCAGGCCGCCCGCACCACCCTCGCCATCCGCGCCCTGCCCACTCCGATCGCGGTCGAGTTCAAGGTGGTCGCGATTTCGGGCTCAGACATTGATTAATTGCGAAGCTGGCGGACTCCATGACATCTCCCCTCTGGTGAGCCCGCGGATCGGGGTCTTCCCGGGGGATACGCCCTACCGACGGGAGGAGCTGCTGCGGATCGCGGACGGGGCGCCGATCGACCTCTCGACGATCCGCACTACCGTGCACCTCGGCGCCCACGCGGACGCCCCGGGCCATTACCAGCAGGGTGGCGCCGGCATCCACGAGCGACCGCTGGAGCTGTACCTCGGCGATTGCCAGGTGGTCGACGCCCCAGTGGAGCGCGGTCAGCGGGTCCGGCCGCAGGACCTGACCGCGGAGATCGAAGCCCCGCGGGTGTTGATCCGGACCGGCAGCTTCCCGGATCCGGAGGCCTGGAACGAGGATTTCGCCAGCCTGTCTGCCGAATTGGTCGAAGACCTGGCCGCGCGCGGTGTGCGCCTGGTCGGGATCGACACCCCCTCGATCGATCTCCAGGACGACAAGCTGCTCGAGAGCCACCACGCCGTCGCCGCCCACGATCTGGCGGTGCTGGAAGGCCTGGTCCTCTCCGGAGTCCGCCCCGGCCGCTACACCCTGATCGCCTTCCCCCTCAAGCTCGAGGGCGCGGACGCCGCCCCCGTCCGCGCGGTGCTGCTGGATTCGGGGTCAGAGGTCGATTAATTCGGGGTCAGACATCGATTTC
>CAZXTO010000311.1:0-4344 GCA_964643675.1 uncultured Planctomycetales bacterium | reverse complement strand
CGCCCCCGGGCCGGCCACCAAGAAAAGAGATGTCTGACCCCGAATTACAGCCGGCGCAACCTCACCCGAGCGTCCAAGACGCACGAATCCTTCCCCTCGTACCCCGCCAGGAAGGGGTTGAGGTCCAGCTCGCGGATCTCGGGCAGGTCGGTCAACATCCGGTTCATCCGCATCAGGATGTCGATGATCTGGTCCTCGTCGACCGGCGGCTTGCCGCGCACGCCCTTGAGCATGGCCTTGCCGCGGATGCCCTCGACCATCTCGCGCGCGTCGGCGGTGGTCAGCGGGTGCAGCCGGAACACCACGTCCTTCAACACCTCGACGTGGATGCCGCCTAGGCCGAAGGCGATCAGGCGGCCGTACTGCGGGTCGGTGGTGGTGCCGAAGAAGGTCTCGACCCCGTCGCGGCGCAGGGCCTGGACCAGGACCTGCATGTCGGGTGCCTCGTCCTTGAAGCGGCGCTCGAGCTCGCCCCAGGCCTGCATCAGCTCGTCGGCGTTGCGCAGGTCGAGGACCACGCCGCCGCGGTCGCTCTTGTGGACCACGCCCGGAGCCTCGACCTTGAGCACCACCGGCCAGCCGATCTTGGCCGCGGCCTCGATCGCGTGCGAAGGCCGCTTCACGATCCGGCTCGGCACCAGCGGGATGCCGTAGGCGCTGAGCAGATCGTAGAGCTCGGTGCCCTTGAGCATCTCGCGGCCGGCGCCCAGCGCGCTCTCGACCGCCTCGCGACCGCGCTTGCGCTGCACCCTCATCCGCGGCGGCACCGGCTCCGGCCGGCTGCGCAGCTGCGCCAGCCGCCACAGGCCGCCGAGCGAGGTGGCCGCGTCCTCCGGGAACCGGTAATTGGGCACCCCGGCCTTGGCCAGGATCTCGGAGGCCTCCTCGCCCTGTGACTTCCCGAGCAGGCAGGCGATGAAGGGCTTGTCGGTGCTCTCGGCGTGCTTGCGGAAGGCCTCGGCCACCGCCGAGGCGTCGATCATCACCGGCGACACGAAGATCGCCAGCACCATGTCGACGTGGTCGTCGGCCACCACCGCCTCGAGCGCCTGGTCGAAGCGCGCGCCGTCGGCGCTGGCGATCAGGTCGACCGGATTGTGGGGGCTGGCCTCGGGCGGCAACACTCCCTCGAGCTGCGCCACGGTCGCCGGCTGGAGCTCGACCACGTCGAGGCCGGCCGCCTCGCAGGCGTCGGTGGCCAGGATCGCCGGACCGCCGGCGTTGGTCACGATGCCGATGCGGTTGCCGCGCGGCATCTTGCCCATCTGCGCCACCCGCGCGTGCGTGAACAGGTCCTTCATGCTGTCGACCCGCAGCACCCCGCACTGGTTGAACAGCGAGTCGATCGCGGCCTCGGAGCCGGCCAGCGAGCCGGTGTGCGAGATCGCCGCCTTGGCGCCGGCCGCGGTCCGGCCCGACTTCACCACCATGATCGGCTTGGCCCGCGACACCCGCCGCGCGATCGACATGAAGCGCTCCGGCTCGCCGAGCGACTCCAGGTACATCAGGATCTGCTCGGTGCGCGGGTCCTGCTCCCAGTACTCGAGCAGGTCCGGCGGGCTGATGTCGGCGCGGTTGCCGACGCTGGCGAACTGGCTCATGCCCACGCCCAGCTCGCGGGCGTCGGCCAGGATCGCCTCGCCCAGCGCGCCCGACTGCGACAGGAAGGCCGCCCCGCCCAAGGTGGGCGTGGTGGCGGCGAAGGTCGCGTTCATCGAGATCGAGGGGGCGGTGTTCAACACCCCCATGCAGTTCGGGCCGACGATGCGGATGCCGTGCTTGCGGCACAGCTTGACCAGCGCGTCCTGACGCTTGCTCCCTTCCCCGCCGACCTCGGCGAAGCCGGCCGAGATCACCACGATCGCCCCGACCCCCTTCTTGGCGCAGTCACGCGCGGCGCTCAGCACGTGCGGGCTCGGCACCACGATCACGGCCAGGTCGACCGCGCCCGGGATCGCCGTGACCTTGGGGTAGCAGTGCATCGAATACACCACCTGGGCGCCCGGGTTGACCGGGTAGACCGGGCCGGTGAAGCCGCCCTCGACCAGGTTGCGCACGATCTCGTGGCCGATCTGGTGACGACGGCGGCTGGCGCCCACCACCGCGATCGAACGCGGCCGGAACACGGCGTCGAGAGAATCCAGGGCTCGCTTCTTCTTCATGATCGCAGGGCGGCGGCCAATTCCTCGGCCAGGGCGTTCCGGACCTCGTCCAGGGGCGGCGCGCTCCCCAGCTCGGAGGCCATCGAGGTCATCACCTCGGGGTCGAGCCCGCAGGGATCGAAGCGCCGGAACCAGGACAGATCGGTGGCCACGTTCAAGGCGACCCCGTGATAGGCCACCCAACGGCGGACCGCCACCCCGATCGAGGCGATCTTGCGGCCGCCGACCCAGCAGCCGGTGTTGCGCGGGTCGCGGCCGCCGACCAGGCCGAAGCGGCCGACGGTCCGGATCAGCGCTTCCTCGAGCGCGTGCAGGTAGGCGTGCAGGTCGCGGGCCTCCCCTTCGAGGCCGATCACCGGATAGGCGACGAGCTGGCCGGGGCCGTGGAAGGTGGTCTTGCCGCCGCGCGGGACCTCGTGCACCGGCACCCCGAGGGCGGCATAGGCCCCGGCCTCGGCGCCGCCGCGGCCGACGGTCAGCACCTCGTCGAACTCCGCCAACAGCAACCGGTCGGTGTCGCCGCCGGCGGCGCGCTCCTCCACCGCGGCCAGCATGCGAGCGCCGGCCTCGAGGTAGGCGCAGCGCCCGAGGTCCTCGACCTCGAAGCGCGGCGCGGAGCTGAAGATCACGGTTGCAGGTCCGGGAGACCGGGGCCGGC
Organism: uncultured Planctomycetales bacterium; assembly: GCA_964643675.1. Classification (GTDB taxonomy): domain Bacteria; phylum Planctomycetota; class UBA1135; order UBA1135; family UBA1135; genus J029. Next base: position 1,524 of record CAZXTO010000311.1, on the reverse strand, counting down.
GGCGGCCGCCTACTTGGCGGCGTGCACCGCGAGGCCGTGCACGTCCTCGGCGGCCTCCATGATGGTCTCGGCCAGGGTCGGGTGCGGGTGGATGGTCAGGGCCAGGTCCTCCGCGGTCAGCCCGCCCTCGATGGCGAGCGCCCCCTCCGAGATCATGTCGGTGACGTTCGGCCCGACCATGTGCAGGCCGAGCACGGTGTCGTCCTTGGCGTCGACGACCATCTTCACCAGGCCGTCGGTGCTCTGCAGGCTCATCGCGCGGCCGTTGGCGCCGAAGTTGAAGCGGCCGACCTTGACCTCGATGCCCTGCTCCTTGGCCTCGGCCTCGCTCAGGCCGACGGTGGCGATCTCGGGGTCGGTGAAGATCACCCCGGGCACGACCTTCGGGTCGTAGGCGGCGCCGGGCTTGCCGGCGATGGCGGCGGCGGCGGCCAGACCCTCGGCCGAGCCCTTGTGGGCCAGCATCGGCCCGTGGCCGATGTCGCCGATGGCGTAGACGTGCGGCACGTTGGTCTCGCGTTTCTCGTTGACCGGGAGGAAACCGCGCTGGTCGACCTTGACCCCCACCTCTTCCAGGCCGAGGCCCTTCGTGACCGGCCGGCGGCCGACCGTGAGCAGGATCACGTCGGCGTCGAACTTCTGCTCCTTGCCGTTGACCTCGGCGAGGACCTCGACGCCCTTGCCCTTCTTCTTCCAGCTCTTGGCCGCGGATTTGGTGTGGATCTTGATGCCGGCTTTCTTGGCCTTGCGGGCGACCACCTTGACCAGCTCGGGGTCGGTGCCGGGCAGGATCTGGTCCATGAACTCGACCACCGTCACCTCGGTCCCGACCTGGGCGTAGAACATGCCCAGCTCCATGCCGATGACGCCGCCGCCGATGATCAACATCTTCTTCGGCAGCTCCTTCGGCGACAGGGCCTCGGTGCTCGACCAGACCTGCGGGCCGAAGTCGAAGCCGGGGATCGGGGCCGGCTCGGAGCCGGTCGCCAGCACCACGTCGCGGGCGCTCACCACCACCGGACCGTCGGCGGTCTGGATCTCGACCCGGTTCGGGGCGGCCAGCTTGGCGGTGCCCTTCACCAGCTCGATCTTGCGCTTCTTGAACAGCATGCCGATGCCACCAGTGAGGCGCTTGACGATGCCGTCCTTCCACTCGACCAGCTTCGACAGGTCCAGCTTCGGTTGCTCGACCGTGAAACCCATCGCCTCGGCGTGCTTGGTCGACTCGACGAAGTGGCCGGCCGCGATCAGCGCCTTGGAGGGGATGCAGCCCCAGTTCAGGCAGGTGCCGCCGAGCTCTTCCTGCTCGACGCACACGACCTTCTTGCCGTATTGGGCCAGACGGATGGCACAGACGTAGCCGGCGGGACCAGCTCCGATGACCACGGCATCGCACGCGATTTCCTTCATTTCGACTCCTTTCGCGGCAATTTTGGACTGCTTGCCGCCGGCACAAGGGGGCAGATTATAGGGGCGCGGGGGCTCCGGCGGATCGTCCAACCCGTCGATGTTGTCCATGGCCAA
>CAZXTO010000310.1:0-4346 GCA_964643675.1 uncultured Planctomycetales bacterium | reverse complement strand
GGTCGAGGCCAGGATCAGCGACAGGAAGCGCCAGTCCCAGGCGGCGTAGAAGGCGTAGCTCGCCAGCAGCAGCCAGCCCTTGCGCAGCCGCGGCCCGCGCAGCAGCCAGTGCAGGCCGAAGACCAGCAGGAAGAAGGGCAGGAAGCGGAACTCGGTGAAGAGCATGCGCTAACCACCCGCGCCGTCTTCGCTGGCGGCCTTCTCGGCGGCGCCGCCGGTGACCGCGGACTCCGCTTCGAGCTCCAGCACCGCGTCCGCCAGCGCGTCGGTCAAGAGACCCGCGCCCCGGGCGTTCAGGTGGTGGATGTCGAAGCGGTGCTTGACCTGGTAGAAGGCCGGCCAGGCCTCCGGGTCGTCGAAGCGCAGCAGCGCCGGCGCGGCGCCGCTCTCACCGAGCTTGCGCAGCGCGCTCTGCTTGTGGATCACCGGCAGGATCACGTAGACCGGAGTCACCCCGCGCTCGGCGCACAGGCGGTTGAGCCGCTCCAGCACCGGGGTCAGCGCCGGGTCGGCCGGCACCTCGTCCTCCGGCTCCATCAGCTCCTCCTTGGCGCGGTGGAACTTGGCCAGGTCCTCCAGGAACAGCCGCCGGCGGGCCTGGAAGTTCGGTCCCTTCTCGATGCTGAGCGAGCGGTAGCCGTTGCCGTCGGGGCCGAGCGTGCGGCGGCCGCTGAAGTCCTCGGGCTTCTCCCGGGTCAGCTCGTGCAGCACCGCTTCACCCTGGCCGAGGTTGCCGAAGCGGTGGCCCCAGTGGATCAGGTGCAGCTCGATCCGGGCCAGGCGTTCGGGCAGCGGCAGGGCCTCGGCCGCGGCGGCGCGCAGCAGCGGCCAGGTGGCCGGCCAGGAGTGCCAATAGACCAGCCGTTCGGTGAGCTGGTTGTCCTCCTCGATGCTGGTCTCGAGCTCGCTCAGCTCGAGCACGAGGTATCGCAGACCGGGCAGCTCCATCTGCAGCACCCGCTCGGCCAGGTAGGCCGCCTCGGCGAAGCGCATGCCCTGCATGCCGAGGTTGAGCGAGCGCATCGGCGCGCCGCCGGCGGCCATGCGGGCGTCGAAGCGGGCCGGGTCGAGCTGGCGGTAGACCCGGCTCGAGCCGATGAAGACCGCCGCGACCGGCTCCTCCTGCGCGTCGAGCCAGGCCACCTTCATGCGCTCCGGCGCGGTGTCTTCGATCCACCCCCGCACGGCCAGGAAGGCCGCCAGGAACAGGATCAGGTTCAGGAGCGCGCGCAGCATGGTTCGGTGCCCGGTCGAGCTTGAAGGGTAGCGGCGAGGCTCAGCGCACCGAAAGCCCCATCAGGGCGACGCCCGCGACCACCACCGCGGCCCCGGTCCAGCCGCGCCAGCCCGGCCGCTCCTTCAGCACCAGCACCGCCAGCGGGATCGTGATCACCGGCACCGCCGCCGCCAGCGCCGAGGCGACGCCCTGCATCGCCCACTTGAAGCCGGCCGACAGCAGGCCCATGCCGACCGCGGTGCCGAGCAGGGCCGGCAGCAGCAACAGGCGGTGGGTCTGGGGTTGGCCCAGCACCTGGATGGCCGGGCGCAGGCGCGCCTGCAGGGCCAGGATCAGGACCACGCCCAGGGTGCCGCCGAGCAGACGCCAGGCCGCGCCGGTGATCGCCGGGGTGCCGTCCAGGCCCCAGTGCAGGGTGAGGTTGCCGGCGGTCCAGGCGCAGGCGGCGCCGACCGCCGCCAGCAGGCCGATGGCGTCGGTCGACCGCCGTTCGAGGCGGCGGGACTCGGCCAGCACGCCGCCGCCGACCACCAGCACCGCGCCCAGCCACTGGCCTGCCGAGAGCCGCTCCCCGAGCACCGGCCAGGCCGCCAGCGCCGTCAGCACCGGCGTGACCTGGGTCACGATCAGGGTCCGCCCGACGCCGATGTGGGCCAGGGCAACGAAGTAGAGCCAGTCGCCGATCGCCAGTCCCAGGCCGCCGGAGCCCACCAGCCACGGCACGTCGGCCGGGTCACCGGCGCCGCCCCATTCGCCGCCCAGGACCAGCGCCGCGGCGCCCAGCGCCACCACCCCGACCAGGTTCTTGTACAGCGCGAGGTGCTCGGCCCGGCCCTTGCGCAGGGCCAGGGTGAACAGGATCGTGGCCACGCCCCAGGTGAGGGCGTTGGCCAAGGAGGCGGCCTCGCCGGCGCCCGGGAAGGGCGGCGGCGAGGCTTGCGGGATCCAGGCGGGGATCAGCGGGGGAAGGGGAGGTCGAGCCGCAGCTCGGACATGCCGGGCTCCACGACGACCTCGTGGCTCACCGTCTTAGCACCGATCTCGGTCAGGACCACGCGGTACTTGTCGGGAGGCAGCGGGCCGAGCTGCTGCTCCTGGCCGGTCAGGAAGCTCACGCCGCGCTGCATGGCCTCGGCGCCGTGCACCATCATCGAGATCGGCGCGCCGCGCTCGTCGACCGCCACCGCCTGGACCCCCTTGATCGGCAGGCCCTCCTCGTCGGTGACCAGGATGTGGAGCGTGCAGCCGGGCTGCAGCACCAGGTCCACCTCGGTGGGGCGCCCGGCCTCCAACCAGACCTCCTGCTCGACCTGGCCGAAGCGCGAGTGGCGGGCCAGCAGGCGCTGGCGGCCGCCCGGCAGCGAGCTGATCGAGATGCGGCCATCGGCGCCGGTGCCGGTCATCGAGAACAGGCTCAGCGGCTGGCCGCTCTCGTCGAGGGCGAACACGGCCGCGTTCGAGACCGGGTTGCCGCTGGGGTCGAGCACCCGCGCCACCACCTCGGCGCCGGCGGCCAGGCTCAGGTCGACCTCGTAGGTCTGGCCCTCGACCAGCTCCACCGTCTCCAGCACCTTCGATTCGAGGTCGCCGCCGCCGCCGAACAGCGGCATCGAGGCGCGGCCGACCGAGACCACGTAGCGCCCGGCGTCCAGGTAGCGGAACTCGGTGACGCCGTCGGCGCCGGTGGTCTGGAAGCCGCCGCCCTGGGAGCCGTCCTCGCGCCGCACCATGACCGGGATCGTGCCCAGCGGCGCGCCGTCCTCGGCGCCGCGCAGCCGCACCCGCAGGCGCGTGAGGGGCAGGTCGATGTCGTGCTGCACCACCCCGGTGCCGGACAGGTGGATGCCGGTCACGTAGCCCGAGCCGCTGCCGATGCCGACCTGGCCGACCATCAGCATGTAGTCGCCTTCCTGGACCGCGTCGAACTCGTAGAAGCCGACGTCGTCGCTGGTGGCGATGCGGGTGCCGGACATCGAGATCAGCATCACGCTGAGGCCCTCGCCGATCTCGTCGCCGCAGGTGAGGTAACCCTGCAGGGTGCAGGTGTCGGCGCGGCCGCCCAGGGTCAGCTCGCGGTGTTCGCCGTCCTCGAGCTTCACGAAGTCGGCCACCGTGCGCAGGCCGCCGAGGTCGCCGCCGGCCATGCCGACCAAGGTCTGCATGTCGGCCGGGATCGCCTGCACCTGGTAGGTGCCGGCGGGTAGGTGTTCGAACAGGTGCTGGCCGTTCTCGTCGGTGCGCTCGCCCTGCGGGCCGCCGTCGCCGTCGAAGTTGTGGACCGTGAGGACGGTCTCGGGCAGCGGCTGGTCCTGGTCGTCGAGCAGGGTGACGAGCAGGCTGGCGCCCTGCAGCAGCTCGACCGTCAGCTCCGGCGCCGGCTGCAGCGGCTCGACCACCACCGGGCCGACGGTGCGCTCGGCGAAGCCCTCCGCCTGCACGCTGAGGCGCCACGGGCCCGGGCCGAGCCCGGCCAGGCGGAAGCGGCCGTCCTCGCCGCTGGCGGTCTGCAGGTGGCCGCCGTCGGGGGCGATGTTGACGAACATCTCGTCGAACAAGCCGCCCTCCTGCGGCAGCGCCCGCAGGCGCGCGCCGGCCACCGGGGTGGCGTCGCGGGCGTCGAGCACCACGCCGGCGATGGCCAGGCTGGGGCCGAGCACCAGCTCGAAGGGCTCGAGCTCTCCTTCGCCGGCCGGCACCGCCGCGCGCGCCATGGCGCGGCCCTCGGCCTCGGCCTGGACCGTCACCTTGCCCGGCGGCAGGTCGTCGATGCGCAGCAGGCCTGCGGCGTCGGTGCCCTGCTCGGCGTCCTCCCACGGGATCAGGGAGGACAGCAGGTTCTCGTCCTGGCTGCCGGCCAGGTAGCGGACCTGGGCGCCCTCGATCGGCGCGCCGTCCTCGAGCCGGGTCACGCGGAGCTGCAGGCTGCGGCCGAGGGCCAGCTCGATGAGGCCCAGGTCGTGGCGGTCGCCCACCTCCAGTTGGACCTCCTGCGCCGGGCCGCCGGCCTGGAAGCCGACCGCGCTGGCCCGCACCAGGTAGTCGCCGGCGTCGACCGGGCCCAGCGTGAAGCTGCCGTCCTCGTCGCTGCGGGCGCTGCCGCCGGGGCTGG
>CAZXTO010000309.1:0-4374 GCA_964643675.1 uncultured Planctomycetales bacterium | reverse complement strand
TCGATGCCGCCAGCCCGCCGAGCAGGAGCTGGACCGGCCCGGAGCCCGGCAGGAAGAGCCAGAGCTGGGGCACCACGGCCAGGGCCAGGCCGGCGGCGAGCGCAGCGGCCGGGCGGCGGCGCACCCACGGGACGAGCAGGACCGGAGCCGCGAGCAGCGCCCCGAGGAGCAGGAATCCGAGTACGGCCGGGCCCGAGCCGCCCGCGACCGCGACCGGCAGCAAGAAGCCGTCCAGGACCGGGAGGAGGAGGAAACCGAGCAGGAAGGAAGCGACCGCTCGTCGCGACATGGCGGCACTTTAGCCGCTCCGGTCGGGAGATTAATCTGGGCCCATGAGCAAGCTCGTGCTCGCCCGCCATCCCCTCGTCGCCGACAAGCTCGGCCGCCTGCGCGATCGGTCGACTCCCCCCGCGGAGTTCCGCGCCTTGGTGCGCGAGATCGCGGTCCTCCTCGGGGTCCAGGCGACGGCCGACCTCGGCCTGGAGTCGGTCGAGGTCCAGACTCCGCTCGCGCCTTGCGCGGCTGGCCGCATCGCCACCCGTATCGGTCTGGTGCCGATCCTGCGCGCCGGCCTGGGCATGGTGGAGGGCCTGCTCGAGCTGCTCCCCGAAGGCGAGGTCTGGCACCTCGGTCTCTATCGCGACGAGTCCACCCTCGAGCCGGTGGAGTACTACAACAAGCTCGCGCCCGGGCGACCGGTCCGGCGCGCCCTGGTGCTCGACCCGATGCTCGCCACCGGGGGCTCGGCGGCGGCGGCGATCGAGGTGGTCAAGCGCTGGGGCGTGGAGGAGATCCGCTTCCTCGGCATCCTCGGTGCGCCCGAAGGCGTTGAGGCGCTGCGCGCCGCTCACCCCGAGGTCGAGGTCCACCTGGCCGCGCTCGACGACCGCCTCGACGAGCGCAGCTACATCCTGCCCGGCCTCGGGGACGCCGGCGACCGGCAGTTCGGCACCGTCGAGCCGGAGCCCGCCTGAGCCCCGTTCTCCGGCCCTTTCCAGACTGCTAGACTCCTGCCGAGCATGGCCCTTCCCCCCTTGGATTTCGGCGCCGGCAGCAGCTTCGACGAGGCGGAGCGAGAGACCCTGTACGCGCTGCACCGGGCCCTGGGGGAACGCGAGCACCCGCAGGCCGCCCGGCTGCGCGAGGCCCTGGTCGACGCGGTCGGCCGGGTGGAGAAGGTCGGCACCGCGCTGATGGCCTACCCGCCGGTGTTCGGCGAACAGACCCTCGGCGGCCGCCAACGCGGGCGCCACACCCTGGTCGACCTGCTCAGCAACGCCGAGGACGCGAGCGTCGAGCTCTACGTGCCGACCCGCGCCGTGGTCGGCCGAGCGCTCGTGGTGGCGGAGCTCAACGCTTGGCGGCTGGCGAGCTACGTGCACGACGAGGTGCTCGGCGCCGTGGAGTCCACCGCGCCGATCGGCCAGGAGATCGACCACTGGCTGCACGGCTGCGTCTACTCGCTGTTGGCCGAGGACATCCTGCGGTCGATCTCGGTCGACAACAGCATGGAGCGGCCGATCCGGGAGCGCGCCGTCGACGCGCTGTGTCGGATGTGGGAGTCCCGCCACACGCTGGGAGCGCGCCATTTCTTCCCCTTGCTGGCGGCGACCTGGGCCGCCCGGCGACGCATCCGGGTCAGCATCGGCACCCTGCTCGGGGTGTCCGAGATCTTCCGCCTGCTCCAGGCCGGCGGCGATCCCGAATTCGTGCGCTTCTTCTCCCGCCAGAAGCTCACCGAGGACGAGGAGCAGGCCTTCCAGGAGTTCCTGATCGGCGCCTCGGTCGAGGACATCCACTCGCTGGCCCAGTTCATGGAGGCGAGCGGCCGCTCGAGCCTCAGCCCCGAGGACGCGGAGGTCCGGCGTCGGCTCTTCAAGGGCGGCGGCGAGGTGCACGAGTGCGTTCGCTTCTACGAGTTCTTCCGCGCCCGGCACACCGCCGCCGTCGCGCGTCGGATCAAGGAGCTGCCCGGCCCGAAGAAGACCGCCGAGGAGTACGTGATGATCTACTTCCTCGATCGCCAGGCCGAAGACGGCGACCCGGCGGGCTGCTGAGCTCCGAGGCCGTGCCCGAGCTCCCGGAGGTCGAGACCACGCGCCGAGGCATCGAGCCCTTCCTGCTCGGGCGGCGCCTGCGCGGCGCCGAGGTTCGCCAAGGGCGTCTCCGCCAGCCCCTGCCCCGGGGCCTGTCCCAGCTTGTCGAGGGAGCGCGGCTGACCGCCGTCGAACGGCGCGCCAAGTACCTGCTGCTCCGCTGGCCGGGCGATAGCCTGCTGTGCCACCTCGGCATGTCCGGCAGCATGCGGGTGGTCCCCGAGCGCGAGGCCCCCGGCCGTCACGACCATTACGACCTGCTGCTCCCGGATCGGAAGCGCCTCCGCTACCGCGATCCGCGCCGCTTCGGCCTGCTGCTGCGCGCGGGCGAGGCCCCCGAGACCCATCCCCTGCTGGCCGGTCTGGGTCCGGAGCCGCTCGGGCCGGACTTCGACGGCGGGCACCTCCGCCGGTCCTTCTGCGGCCGCCGCGCGGCGGTGAAGGGCTTGCTCCTGGACGGCCGCGTGGTCGCTGGCGTGGGCAACATCTACGCCTGCGAGGCGCTGTTCCTGGCCCGCATCCGCCCCACCACTCCTGGGGGCCGGGTCGGCCAGGAGCGATGCGATCGCCTCGCTGCGGCGGTCCGGGAGGTCCTGGGCCGGGCGGTGGAGGCGGGCGGCACCACCCTGAAGGACTTCGTCGGCAGCAGCGGCGACCCGGGCTATTTCCGCCAGGAACTGGCCGTCTACGGCCGCGAGGGCCTGCCCTGCCCGAGCTGCGAGGGCCCGATCCGGCGCCAGGTCCTGGGGCAACGCTCGACCTTCGATTGCCCTCGCTGCCAACATTAAGCTGGCCTGAATCGAACGTTCGTTTAAACTCCTCGGCGCGCTCGCAGCCGATGAACGACCTCGACACCAAGTCCCGGATCCTCGACGCCGCCGAGGCCCTCTTCGCGGCCAAGGGGGTCGCTGGCGCCTCGCTCCGGGAGTTGACCCGCGAGGCCGGGGTCAACCTGGCGGCCGTCTCCTACCACTTCGGCTCCAAGGACGGCCTGCTCCGTGAACTCGTCCACCAGCGCTTCGCCCCGATCAACGAAGCGCGCCTGCGCCTGCTCGACGCCGCGGAAGCCGAGGCCTCGCCCGCGCCGGTCCCGGTCCCAATCCTGGTCCGGATCTTCCTGCAACCGGCGATGGAGCGCTTCGCCGACCCGGCCGCCCCCTTCCCCCGCTTGATCGGCCGGCTCCACCTCGATCCGCACCCGGACCTGCTGGCCTGGATGCGGGAGATCTTCGAGCCGACCATCGAGCGCTACCTCGACGCCTTCCAGCGCAGCCTCCCCCACCTCGACCGGGCCGAGATCTTCCTCCGCGCCAGCTTCATGCTCGGCTCGATGATCCACGTGCTCTGCAACACCCCGCACCACAAGCAGGTGTTCGCGTTCACCGACGACCGGCTCGACCGGGCCGATTGGCTACTCGATCAACTGGTGCGGTACAGCGCCGCCGGTATCGCCCATGAATAGGCCCGCCCTCCTCCTCCTCCTCCTGCCGGCCTGCGTCACGCCTCGCCAAGCACCCGCCCCGCAGGAGCTGTTGCCGGTCGGAGACCGCTGGCAAGCGGCGACGACCGATGAGGCGGAGACCCTGCGCCAGGATTGGTGGCGCGACTTCGGCGTCCCCGAGCTCGATCGGGTGGTGGAGGAGGCCCTCGACGGCAACCTGGACCTGGCCGGGATCACCGCCCGCGTCGACGCCGCCGCGGCCGAAGCGCGCGCGGCCGCGGGAGCGAAGCTCCCCAGCCTCGGCGCCGGCCTCGACCTGTCGCGCAGCCGGCGCAACTTCATCGGCCTGCCCGTCCCCGGCGCGGAGGGTGGCGTGCTCGCGGTGGAGTCGGAGAGCCACGCGCTGGCCCTGAACCTCTCCTGGGAGGCGGACCTCTGGGGCCGGCTGGACGCGGCCGAGCGGGCCGCCGTCCACCAACTCGAAGCCGCGCAGGGCGATTGGGCCGCTGCCCGCCTGCTGCTGGCCGGGCAGGTGAGCAAGGCCTGGTTCGGCCTCGCCGCGGCCGAGCGACAGCTCGAACTGGCGCGCCAGGCGGCCGAGCTGGCGGAATCCGACTGGCGTCAACAGCGCAACCGCTTCGAGCGCGGCGCGGCCGCCGCGGCCGCGGTCCACGGCGCCGAGGTCGCCCGGGCGCTCGCCCAGGACGGCCTCCACGCCGCCGAGCTCGATCGCCTGGCCAGCGCGCGGGCGCTCGAATTGCTGCTCGGCCGCTACCCGGGCGGCGCGACGACCGCCGGGCCCTTACCGCCGTTGCCCGCGCCCGTCCCCGCCGGACT
>CAZXTO010000308.1:1299-4415 GCA_964643675.1 uncultured Planctomycetales bacterium | reverse complement strand
CCGGCCAAAGGCCGGCAGGGCAAGAAAGAGACGTCTGACCCCGAATTAGCGCAGCTCGAGGGCGATCTGGGTCAGGATCTCCTTGCGCAGTTCCTGGTGACGGCTGCGGCGGACCAGGGCGCGGAAGGTGGCTTCCTCGGGGCGGGGGCGGATCTCGCTGAGGTAGACCAGGGCCACGCCTTCGCCGACGCGCACGGGGGGCGAGCACTCGCCGGCCTCCATGCCGAAGGCGGCCTGGCACACCGCCAGGTCGACGCTGGATTCGTACTGGTGGACCCAGCCGAGCATGCCGCCTTGCAGACGCGAGACCTCGTGTTCGGAGAGCTCGCCGGCGAGCCGCTCGAAGTCGGCCTCGCTGCCGACCTCCTGGCGGAAGGCCTCCAGCTCGGCCGCGGCCTCCTCGAAGTCCAGGTCGAGCGGATCGGTCTTGGTCTCGACCGCCCGCAGCAGCAGCCAGCGCACCTTGCGGGTCTCGCCGTTCTGCCCCTCCAAGGCCACCCGATCCTCCGCGCTGAGCGCGTCGAACCAGGCGTCCGGGTAGCGGTCCGCCGCCAGCAGCCGCAGGTAGCCGGCGGTGCGCAGCTCCTCGCTGGTCTTGACCGACTCGACCGAGGAGCCCTGCGACTGCAGCAGCTGCTCGTAGCTCATGCCGCCGAAGGCCGGGTTCTCGGCCACGTGGCGCCGGCGCCACTCGATCTCGGCGTGCAACACCTCCTCCCCGAGCACCACGCGGTTGCGCGTCGCCCAGTCGGCCAGGTGGATCTGCAGCACCAGCTGCTCGATGTACTCGCGCTGACGCCCCGGCGGCAGCGCCGCCCGGATCGCCTCGCCGAGCTGCTGCAGGGTGACCTGGTAGGGCGGCGAGTCGATCGCGTAGCCCTCCGGGGCCGCGACCGCGCGCCCCATCAGCTCCTGCAGTCGCGCCTGGCTCCAGGCCTCCTGCTGCTCCGGGCTGGGGGTCTGGGCCGGGCCCAGCCCGAGCTCGCGGCGCACCAGCTCCTCGTGCAGGAGGGCGTCCCGCATCAGGGCGCGGAAGCTCTCCGGGCTCAGGCCGCGCGCCTTCAGCGCTGCCGTCAGGTCCATGCCGGCCTCGTCGGCCTGGTCGTAGGCCTCCTGCACCCGCTGATCGACCAGGCCCTCGGCGACGCCGATGCCGAGCCGCTCGGCCTCGCCTTCGACCAGCTGGATCTGCAGCAGGTGCTGGAGCGCCTCTTGGCCGAGGGGCTTGCGGTGGAAGCTGCGGCCGAGGAAGCGGTCGTAGCGGGCCTCGCCCAACTCGCCGCCCTTCCAGCGCGCGACCACGCCGGGGGGGAAGGGGGGACCGGCCGGCGCCGAGGCCGGCTCCTGGGTCACGACCGAGGCATCCAGGACGACCCCTTCCTGGGCCGGGGAGGCGGCGAGGAGCGGGGCGGGAGCGGGCCCGAGGGCCAGGGACAGGAGGGACGCGAGCAGCATGGGGGGCACCAGAATAGGCGCGGGACCCGCCCTGGTGGGCGGGCCCCCAGTAGGCCGCGTCAGGGGATGGGTTACGCGGACCGGCGTCGCCGGCTGGCGCCGCCCTCGGCGTCGAGCACCACCTCGCCGGCGCGCCAGCGGACCACCACGCCGTCGCCGTGGCTCAGCTCGCCGTCGAGCACCGCGTTGGACAGCGGCTCCTCGACCAGGCGGGCCACGGTGCGCCGCACCTCGCGGGCGCCGTAGTCGGCGCTGTAGCCCTCCTCGGCCATGGCCGAGACCAGCCGCGGCGTCCAGCTCATCCGGATCCCGGCGCCTTCCATGCGCCCGGCGACCTCGGCCAACATCATGGCCGCGATGCGGGTGCAGCAGCGCTTGTCCAGGGGGTGGAAGACGAGCACCTTGTCGAGCCGGTTGAGCAGCTCGGGCTTGAAGTTGCGGCGCACCGCGGACTGGGTCAGGTCGACGAAGTCCTGCTCCTCGAGCACGCCCTCGCGACCGAAGCCGACCCGGTTGGCGGCCTCCGCGTAGTCGGCGGTGCCGACGTTCGAGGTCATCAGCACCACCGTGTCGCGGAAGCTCACGGTGTTGCCCTTGGAGTCCGTCAGGCGGCCGTCGTCCAGGATCTGCAGCAGCATGTTGTGCAGCTTCTCGTGGCCCTTCTCGATCTCGTCGAACAGCACCACCGCGCGCGGGTCGGCCATCAGGGCCTCGGTCAGGGTGCCGCCCTCGTTGTGGCCGACGTAGCCGGGAGGGGCCCCGATCAGCTTGGCGGTCTCGTGCGGCAGCGCGTACTCGCTGCAGTCGATCCGGATCAGGTTGTCCTCGCCGTAGAGGTTGCGCGACAGGGCCTTGGCCAGCTCGGTCTTGCCGACGCCGGTGCGGCCGACCATCAGGAAGCTCGCCATCGGCCGGCGCGGGTCGTTCAGGCCCGCGGCGGCCTTGCGGACCGCGCGGCTGACGGTGGCGACGTGGTCGTCCTGGCCGACGATCTCGGACAGCAGGCGGCGCTCGATCTCGGCCGCCTTGCCCCGGAAGGCCTCCTTCTGGGCCTCCTCGTCGAGCTCCATGCCCGGGCCGTCGGTCTGGGCCGGCAGCGCCACGGTGTGGATCTCCAGGCGCGGGTTGACGTCCACGCAGATCTGGTAGAGCAGGTCCTCGGCGGCGGCGCTGTCCTCCGGGTAGATCTGCTGGACCCGCGGCAGCACCGAGTCGTCGACGCCGACGACGCAGGCGCGCACCACCATCCGGCGGTATTCGCGACGATCGAGGAGCTTCCCGGCTTCGTCCACCGGGAGGGGGAGTTGCTCTTCATTCGACAGGATCCGCACGCGGATGAACCCATCGATGAGGTCGAAGTATTTGTAGACGAGGCCGCTTTCGTTCAGCACGGTCCAGCTCCTATGGGGCTGAGCTTTGTTCGCGGTCCTTCTTCGGCCTCTGGCGCGGGGCTCCTTTAGGATGACGGGCCCCTCAAGGGAGTCGCCCCCGGTGACCGAGCGCCCACCATGAGCCCGACCGACGCCGACCAGGAATTCCTCGCCCTGCTGGTCCACCGCGGCTTCCTGCCGCGGGAGCAGGCCATGACCGTGCTCCGCTCCGCCGAGCAGGACGGTCTGGAGGCCGCCCTGGCCGCCGCCACCGGCTGGGGGGCAGAGAAG
>CAZXTO010000308.1:0-1289 GCA_964643675.1 uncultured Planctomycetales bacterium | reverse complement strand
AGAGAAGACCGCCTTCCTGCGCCGCACCAAGGCCCTCAGCGAGCCCGAGATCCCCGGCTACCTGGTCGAGCGCAAGGCCGGCGTAGGGGGGACCGCCGAGGTCTTCGCCGCCCGCCGGCGCAAGGACAACCGCCGGGTGGCGCTGAAGGTGCTGCTGCCCGGGCTGGCTCGCGACGCGGCGGCGGTGAACCGCTTCCTGGAGGAGGGCAAGCTGCTCCAGCGGCTCGACCACCCGGCCATCGTCAAGGGCCACCGGGTGTTCAAATTCGTCGACACCTACGTGCTGGAGATGGACTTCGTGCCCGGCAAGACCCTGCTCGAGTACCAGGACGACGGCGGCGCCTTCGACGAGGACGGCGCGCTGTCGGTGGTGCTGCAGGTGGCGCGCGCCTTGGAGTCGATGCGCGAGGCCGGAGTGGTCCACCGCGACCTCAAGCCCGGCAACCTGATGATCGACCGCGAGGGCCGCGTCAAGCTGATCGACCTCGGCTTCGCCGGCGCCGGCATGGAGGGGCGCGCCAACGCCGACACCACCCTCGGCACGCCGGCCTACCTGGCGCCGGAGCAGGCCATGGGCGAGGACGACCTCGACGCCCGCGCCGACATCTATTCGCTCGGCGCCACCCTCTACCACCTGGTGGTGGGCGCCCTGCCCTTCGAGGGCGAAACCGACGAGGAGGTGCTGCGCAAGCAGATCCTGGCCGGCCTGAGCGGCAAGGCGCTGAAGGGCGGCGACGTCTCGCCGCGCCTGCACTACATCATCGAGAAGATGATGGCCAAGGATCGGGAGGTGCGGTACGCCTCCCCGGCGGAGCTGATCGCCGACATCGAGGGCATGCGCGACTACGGCGGATGAGCGAGCCGGCCCCGTTCCGCTTCGACTGCCACCGCTGCGGTCACTGCTGCCGCACCGGCCACGGCAGGGTGTGGGTCGAGGAGGCGGAGCTGCCGGTGATGGCCGCCGCGCGGGGGATGGAGCTCGACGCCTTCGCCGCCCTGCACCTGACCCGCGTCGACGGCCGGCTGAGCCTGCGCGAAGGCCCGCACGGCCGCTGCAGCCTGCTGGAGGGGCTGAGCGACTGCACCGTCTACGAGGCGCGGCCGGCCCAGTGCCGCAGCTTCCCGTACTGGCCCGCGATCCTCGAAGGAGGAGCTGCCTTGCTCGACGCCGCTGCGTACTGTCCCGGCATCGAGCTGCTCCATGCCGCCCCCGACTCCCCACGATCGCCCTCCTCCTCAGCCTCCTGCCCCACCTCCCGGCAGCCGTCGCCCCGGCCGCGGAGGCCCAG
>CAZXTO010000307.1:2627-4415 GCA_964643675.1 uncultured Planctomycetales bacterium | reverse complement strand
ACCAAAAACCGACCCGCGCGAAGCGCGGGTCTTGGTGCCCATCTGGCACCAGACGTCGGGTCCCGCCGGAGGGGCTTCCCGCTCCCGGTCATGTCGGGGCGGATGGCCTATGATCCGGGTTCCGGGGCGGTGGCCCCGGCGGAGAAACATGATCATGCGGACACTGATGGCGTTGGGATTGGTCCTGGGGGCTTGTGCGGCTCCGGGTGCGGTGGTGGCTCAGGAAGCGGAGGAGGAGGCCGCGAAGGAGGAGGGGCGGTTGAACGCGGGGGCCTTGGCGGGGCTGAAGTTCCGCTCGATCGGCCCGGCCTTCACGGCGGGGCGGATCACCGACTTCGCGGTCGAGCCGGGACATCCGGAGAGGTTCTGGGCGGCGACGGCGTCGGGCGGGATCTGGGTGACCCGGAACTCGGGTACGACCTGGTCGACGGTGTTCGATGGGCAGGGGTCCTATTCGATCGGCTGCCTGGCGATGGAGCCGGGCAACCCGAAGGTCGTGTGGGTCGGGACGGGTGAGAACAACTCGCAGCGTTCGGTGTCCTTCGGCGACGGGGTGTACCGCACCCGCGACGGCGGCAAGAACTGGGACAAGCTCGGGCTCGAGGAGTCGGAGCACATCGGCATGATCACGATCGACCCGCGGGACCCTGATGTCGTGTTCGTGGCGGCGCAGGGGCCGCTGTGGCGCTCGGGCGGGGATCGCGGGCTGTACAAGACCACCGACGGCGGCGCGACCTGGCGGCGGGTGCTGCACGTCGACGAGGACACCGGCGTCAACGAGGTCCACATGGACCCCCGCGACCCGGACCTGATGTACGCCAGCTCCTACCAGCGGCGGCGGCACGTCTGGACCCTGATCAACGGCGGCCCGGGCTCGACCATCTGGAAGTCCGAGGACGGCGGCGAGTCCTGGCGCAAGACCGAGAAGGGGCTGCCGAAGGTCGACAAGGGCCGCATCGGCCTCGACCTGTCCCCGGTCGACCCGGACGTGGTCTACGCCATCGTCGAGGCGGCCATGGGCGAGGGCGGCATCTTCCGCTCCACCGACCGCGGCGAGACCTGGCAGAAGCAGAGCTCGAAGATGAGCTCCAGCCCGCAGTACTACAACGAGCTGGTCTGCGACCCGGTCGACGTCGACAAGGTCTACATGCTCGACACCTTCCTGCAGGTCACCCGCGACGGCGGCAAGAGCTGGAGCCGGGTGGAGCGCAAGGACCGCCACGTCGACGACCACGCGCTGTGGATCAACCCGGCCAACACCGACCACCTGCTGGTCGGCAGCGACGGCGGCATCTACGAGTCCTGGGACGCCGGCGCGGCCTGGGAGTTCAAGGCCAACATGGCGCTGGGGCAGTACTACCGCGTGTCGGTCGACGACACCGAGCCCTTCTACCACGTCTACGGCGGCACCCAGGACAACAACTCGCAGGGCGGTCCGTCGCGCACCACCTCGCGCGCCGGCATCACCAACGAGGACTGGTACGTGACCGTCGGCGGCGACGGCTACGAGGCCCTGGCCGAGCCGGGCAACCCGGACATCGTCTACACCATGTGGCAGTACGGCGGCCTGGTGCGCTACGACAAGAAGAGCCGCGAGGCGGTCGACATCAAGCCGCGCGAGGCCCCCGGCGAGCCGCCGGTGAAGTGGAACTGGGACTCGCCGCTGATCGTCAGCCCGCACTCCCCCACCCGGCTCTACTTCGCCGCCAACGTGCTGTTCCGCAGCGACGACCGCGGCGACTCCTGGACCCAGGTCAGCCCCGACCTGACCCGCCAGCTCGACCGCAA
>CAZXTO010000307.1:0-2527 GCA_964643675.1 uncultured Planctomycetales bacterium | reverse complement strand
CGTCGGCACCGACGACGGCCTGGTGCAGGTCTCCGAGGACGGCGGCGGCAGCTGGCGCGCGGTCGACGCCTTCCCCGGCGTGCCCGAGCTGAGCTACGTCAGCCGGCTGGAGGCATCGAAGCACGACCCGGACACGGTCTACCTGGCCTTCTCGAACCACAAGATGGGCGACTTCAAGCCCTACCTGCTGGTCAGCGAGGACCGCGGCCGGACCTGGAGTTCGATCGCCGGAGACCTGCCCGAGCGCGAGATCGTCTGGTCGCTGGGCGAGGACGCCGAGAAGCCGGGCATGCTCTTCGCCGGCACCGAATTCGGCGTCTACTTCAGCCCCGACCGCGGCGGCCGCTGGATCCGCATGAAGAGCGGCCTGCCGACCATCGCCGTGCGCGACCTGGACATCCAGGAGCGCGAGGGCGACCTGGTGCTCGGCACCTTCGGCCGCAGCTTCTACGTGCTGGACGACTACCAGGCGCTGCGCCACATGACGGAGGAGTCGCTCGAGGCGCCGCAGCTCTACCCGGTGCGCGACGCGCTGCTCTACATCGAGACCAGCCGGCTGGGCGGCCGCAAGGGCCGCGGCTCGCAGGGCGCCGCCTTCTACACCGCGCCCAACCCGCCCTTCGGCGCCCTGATCAGCTACTGGCTGCCGGAGAAGGTCCAGTCGCGGAAGGAGGCCCGCCGCAAGGCCGAGAAGGAGCAGCGCAAGGACGGCGGGGACGTGCCCTACCCCTCTTGGGAGGAGCTGCGCGCCGAGGACCTGGAGACCGCCCCGGCGGTGGTCCTGACCATCCGTGACGAGACCGGCGCCGTCGTGCGCCGCATCACCGGCCCGCGCGGCAAGGGCCTGCACCGCGTCTCCTGGAACCTGCGCTGGCCGAGCTCGACCCCGATCTCGCTGGCCAAGAAGGAGCTGAGCCCGTGGGAGGACCCGGCGCGCGGCCCGCTGGCGCTGCCCGGCCGCTACACCGTCAGCTTGTCGAAGCTGGTCGACGGCGTGTTCACCGAGCTGGCCGGCCCGCAGACCATCGAGGTGGTGCCGCTCGGCATCGCCTCGCTGCCGGCCGCCGACCGCGCCGAGGCCTACGCCTTCCAGCAGAAGGTGGCGCGGCTGCACCGGGCCATCGGCGGCGCCCAGAAGGCGATCGGCGAGCTCGACAGCCGGCTCAAGCACTGCCGCAAGGCGGCGCTCGAGACCGCCGGCTCCCACCCCCGGCTGGTGGCCGCGGTCGACCGCCTGCAGAAGCGCTTGGCAGCCCTGCGCACCGAGCTGAACGGCGACACCACGATCAGCTCACGCTCCGAGCCGGCCCCGATCTCGATCGCCAGCCGGGTCTCGAACATCGTCGGCAACCAGTGGAACACCACCTCCGCCCCGACCCAGACCGAGCGTGACGCCTATCGCTACGCCGGCGAGGCCTTCGGCGAGCTGCTGGAGCAGCTCCGCAGCCTGTCCGAGAAGGAGCTGAAGGGCCTGGAGGCCCGCTTGGAGGCCGCCGGCGCCCCCTGGACCCCCGGCCGCATCCCCTCCTGGGAGATCGAATGATCCCAGGATCGGCCCCCGCCGCCCGGCGCCGGCCGATTCCCTACCTCACCGTGGGGCTGCCCCGTAGCGGGGAAGCCCCCGGTACCCCAGAATGGCAACCATGAAGAAGTTCCCCACCCTCGTCGCCGGCGTGCTCGTCGCCGCGCTGGCCGGGGCGGCCCCGGCGTCCGCCCAGGACACCGCCGCCCTGAAGGAGAAGTACGAGAAGAAGCTGCAGCTGCCCTTCCTCGAGCACGGCGGCTGGCTCACCGACTTCGACGCCGCCAAGGAGAAGGCCAAGGCCGAAGGCAAGCTGATCTTCGTCTACTTCTCCCGCAGCTACTCGCCGTGACCGCCGTGCACGGCCCTGGAGAACGGTCCGTTCTCCTCCAAGAAGTTCCCGGCCTTCGCCGAGACCGTGGTCCCCTTCGCCAGCATCGCCACCCGGATCCCGGGGCGGAAGCATGACAACCTGCTCGGGGAGTACGGCGGCACCGGCTTCCCGACCCTGATGTTCCTCGACGCGGACGGCCGCAAGATCATGCGCTCCGGCCGCAGCCAGGGCGAATTCGAGGACGGCCGTGACCAGGCCATCGAGTTCCTCGAGACGCTGAAGGCGGCGGAGTCCGGCGACGAGAAGGCGCGCCTCAAGGCCTTCAAGATGAAGCTGGACCTCGAGTGGCTCACCCTCGAGGAAGCTCGCGCCGAGCTGGAGAGCTTCGAGAAGGTCTCCAAGAAGGACATGAAGGAGATCGAGCTCAAGCTGATCGAGACCGAGGTGCGCGGCCTCGCCAAGAGCGCCGGCAAGGACCTGGCCAAGCGGCGCCAGGCGGGCGCGCGCTGCGCCGAGCTCTACGCCGACAAGCAGGAGCCCGAGAACGTCAAGCGCCTGATCGAGTTCTGGAGCCTGATCGCCGACCACGCCGAGGCCGTCGACGACAAGAAGCTGATGAAGAAGGTGGTCAAGGAGGCCGACAAGACCGTCAAGAAGGACTACTACGGTCG